>CANQGF010000091.1 GCA_947601485.1 uncultured Bacilli bacterium | reverse complement strand
ACTAAATTAGAAAAAAGATATATTGAAGAAATACCAGAAATGGTTTTTGATGATGAAGTAGAAGAGGAAGAAGAAGATAAAATAGTTAAAAGAAAAGATATTGATTCTAAACCAATGGATGAAGAAGAAGCTATTTTACAAATGGAACTACTAAATCATGACTTCTTTGTTTTTAAAAATGTTACTGAAGAATGTGTATCAGTTTTATATCGAAGAAAAGATGGCAAGTTTGGCATTATAAATGTTAAATAGAATATTTAAAGATTAGTGTTGTTGCTAATCTTTTTCTATAAGAAAAACTTTTAGTTTATTATTACGTGTGTTATAATTAAAAACGAGGTGGATTATGGGACTATTTAAAAAATTGTTTAATAGTGAATATAAAGAATTAAAAAAATTTGAAGATATTGCTTCTAAAATTGTTGCATTAGATGAAGAAATGCAAAAATTAAAAGATGAAGACTTCAAAATAAAAACCGAGGAATTTAAAGAAAGACTTAAAAATGGTGAAAGTCTTGATGATATTTTAGTTCCTGCTTTTGCCCTAGCAAGAGAAGCAGCTTATAGAGCCATTGGTGAAAAAGCTTATTTTGTTCAACTAGTAGGAGGTCTTGCCATTCATTATGGTAATATTGCTGAAATGAAAACTGGTGAAGGTAAAACTTTAACTACTATTTTTCCAGCTTATGTTAATGCCTTAACTGGTGAAGGTGTACACGTAGTTACAACCAATGAATATTTGTCTAGTCGTAATGCCGAATGGATGGGACCAGTCTATGATTTACTTGGGGTATCTGTTGGGGTTAATTTAAGAGAGATGTCACCTAAAGAGAAACAAGAAGCTTATAATAAAGATATACTTTATTCAACTAATAATGAAATTGGTTTTGACTATTTAAGAGATAATATGGTTGTAAGAATGGAAGATAAAGTTCAAAGAGGACTTAACTTCTGTATTATCGATGAAGTAGATTCAATCTTAATTGATGAAGCAAGAACACCATTAATAATAAGTGGTGGTAAATTTAATTCAAGAAATTTATATGTTGATGCTGATAGAGCAGTTAAAACTTTAAAAGAAACCGAAGATTATGATATCGATGTTAAAACAAAAAATGTTTCTTTAACTGAAGAAGGTAGTAAAAAAATTGAAAAATATTTCAATTTAAAAAATTTATATGATTTAGATAATACGGCTTTAGTTCATCATTTAAATCAAGCTCTAAAAGCTAACTATGGCTTTAAAAAAGATGTTGATTATGTTGTTCAAGATGATGCCGTTATTATCGTTGATCAATTTACTGGTCGACTTATGCACGGTAGACAATTTAGTGAAGGATTACATCAAGCTATCGAAGCCAAAGAAGGCGTAACCATCAATACAGAAACTCAAACTATGGCAACGATAACTTTCCAAAATTTATTTAGAATGTATAAGAAATTATCAGGTATGACTGGTACTGCTAAAACCGAAGAAGAGGAATTTGTTAATATATACAATATGTATGTTATTGAAATACCTACTAATAAACCAGTTATAAGAGATGATTATGCTGATTTAGTTTATGCCACAAGTAAAGGTAAATATAACGCTATTATAGATTATGTTAAAGAAATTCATGCAACAGGAGAACCAATATTAATTGGTACTATTTCAGTTGAAGCTAATGAATATTTAAGTGGCTTACTTAAAAGAGCGGGTCTTCCGCATGAAGTTTTAAATGCTAAAAATCATGAAAGAGAAGCAGAAATTATTGCTAAAGCTGGTGAAAAAGGAGCCATTACTCTTGCTACTAATATGGCTGGTCGTGGTACCGATATTAAACTTGGTGAGGGCGTTAAAGAACTTGGTGGTCTTTGTGTAATTGGAACTGAAAGACATGAATCAAGACGTATTGATAACCAATTACGTGGTCGTGCTGGTCGTCAAGGAGATCCTGGTAAAAGTCAATTCTTTGTTTCCTTTGAAGATGACTTAATGCGTCGTTTTGGTACTGAAAGTATTCGTAATATGTTAACAAGACTTGGTATAGATGAAAGTCAAGCTATTAGATCTAAAACTTTAACTAAAAGTATTGAAACTGCTCAAAAGAAAGTTGAAGGTAACAACTATGATATAAGAAAGACATTGCTTGATTATGATAATGTTTTAAATGAACAAAGAGAAATCATTTATAGTAGAAGAAATGAAATTCTAGAATGTGAGAGTATTCATGATAGTATTTTAGAAGTATTTAAAAATACTATTAGTAATTTAGTTGATAGTCATAGTACTAATAAAGATGGCTCAATGAATGAAGATGATAAAAAAGAATTAGTTGAATATATAAATGCTAATTATTTAAAAAATAACGCTCTTCATTTAGAAGATTTAAAAGATAAAAATAGTAATAATATTAAAGACTATATTTATGATTTAGTTATTAAAGACTATGAAAAGAAAATGGTTGATTCACCATTAATGAATGAATTTGAAAAGGCCATTTCACTACGCATTATCGATTCTAATTGGGTTGAACATATGAGTGCAATGGAACACTTAAAAGAAGGTATTGGCTTAAGAGGTTATACTCAAACTAATCCAATTCAAGCTTATACAATGGAAGGCTTTGAAATGTTTGATAATCTTTTAGCTAAAATTGAAGATTTAACAGCTCAATTCTTACTTAAAGCAGAGGTAAGACAAAATACTGAAAGAAAACAAACTTTACAAGGCACCGCGAATGATGGAAAAGAAACTGTTAAAAGTTCACCTAAAAGAGTGGGAAATAAAATAGGTAGAAATGATCCTTGTCCATGTGGGAGTGGTAAAAAATACAAGAACTGTTGTGGAAAGTAGGCTTAAAACCCTTATAAATAAAGAAATTGGTATCAAATACAAAATATAAAAATTACTAAAGAAGCAGGAAAATAATGAATTTTGTTTGCAAATTGTTTGCAAAAAGT
>CANQGF010000090.1 GCA_947601485.1 uncultured Bacilli bacterium | reverse complement strand
TGGACCTCGTAGGACTCGAACCTACGACCGCCCGGTTATGAGCCGGATGCTCTAACCAACTGAGCTAGAGGTCCATTTGCCATTTAATTATACTATAACTATTTTTAAACTGCAAGCATAATCAAAAAAAAGATACTAAATTTGTATCTTCTTCCCCCCTTTTTATCTATTATCTACTTCTGTGATGTTCATTTAATTTAAAAGCATCATCAGAATTTAATAAATCAAAATCTTGTGACTGTTTTAATATTACTCGATATAAATCTTCATATACAGCTTTCAATTCTTCCCAATTAGTTAAAACTGGTTCTTCTTTTTTTTCACTAGTAAGTCCCATTTCTTGCATAACTTCTTTAAATGTTTTTATTCGACCTATATTTAATGTGGTTTGTTCTGTTCTCATATAATCCCCCTATTTATTATCTAAATATTAATGCTTATCTTGTAGCATAGTAAGTAAATCTATTTTAAATTTATCTTTTGAAGCATTTGCTCTAGAAATCATTATACCTTTGTAAGTAGTTAATTCAGACATATGTCCTTCTAATAAAATCTCTGTTGGAGTGATTGTTTCAAGAATAACTACTTGTTCTTTTTTATGAACTGTATAAATTAACTTAACTTCACCATGGATTTTAGTAAACATTTTATCACTTGGTAATTTAAGTTCATACTTTTCTGTATTATTTTTTTTATCAGTCATGATTTTTTCACCTACAAAATTACCATTTCTTAATGCAGGATAAAAATCAAAATTTAATTTTTTAAAGGCAAGCATATTATATTTTTTTAATGCTCTTTCTAATTTCTTGAATTCATTTTCGTTAATGTAATCTAAAACGTACCCTTTCATTAGCCATACCCCCTAATTACGCTATAATTATAGCACGTTAAATCAAAAATGTCAACAATTTGTCTAAAATTAACTATTTTATTAAAGAATTTGTATTTAATACTTGACTTTTTACATTTATTTTTAACTTAAATTGACAATTAAATTTACTTCAAATATACAATCGTTTCTCCTAAATTCCAGTTATTGAGATGATAACTTGCTACTAATGGATTATCTTTTAAAATCTTATGAACTTCTCTTGTTAAAATATTGGTGCTTTTACCATGAACAATAGCTATTTCTTGGTTACCCATTTTATAATTATCATTAATAAATTCTGTAACTAAAGCATAAATAACGGCCACTTCTTCACCATGCAAATCTAGTCGTGGTGTTTTACTTGTAAGCATTTTATCATCTCCCACTACATAAATAAATCCTAAAGCAATTATAATATAACATTAAAATAGTGACTTAACAATATCAGAGACGATTTTTGAACCTTCAGAAACAAATTTTTGAATCCAACTAGAAAAATTATCACCCATTTTGGAAAAATTATTGCTATAATCAACCGGATCATTATGCAGATAATGATCTAAATTAACTTCTTCCCCACTTGCTATTTCTTCTTCAAAATTTTTTATATCTTCTTCAGTTAAAATTGTTTTATCTCTTATTTGACTCTCATAATAGCCACTTGCACCAGCAATATATAAAGCTATATAAATAATGAAAAAAATTCCTAAAATTTTTAATGCAGGATGCATTTTTTTCTTTTTATCCATTTTGATCTTCCTCAATAAATTGTTTAAGTATTTTAGCTAAAATTTTTAAAGTATTATCTATTTCCGTAATATTATTATATTGACCACCAACTTCGATTAGCAAAGTATTTTCGTCAAAATCTTGGTTATAAATGCCATTTACTCCTGCCCCACTTTTTTTCGTTATTCCCCGAAATAAATCTTTATTATAATTTTCAATTAAACTTTGCAATTTTTCGGCTTTTTGCAAATTTTTAGTATAATTTTCATGTTCTAACCCTACTACAAGCAAAATTTTAGCATAACTTACACCATCAATCGTCGTAGTTGTTTTCTTATAAGCACTACTATCCCTATGTAAATCAATAAAATATTTTAAGCTACTAATTTCTTTTTTTCTTCTTTCTAAAAGAATTCGACTAACACTATAACTATCACTGTATTTTAAATTAAGAGCATGAATCATATTAGTAATATTTTCTTCTTCGACATAAACACCAATATTTTCATTTTCTAAATATTCCTTTAATATTTTACTAGCTTGAAAAACACCAGTAGCTATATTATAAGCTCCTAAATAAGGACTTTCATACTTTTCTTCTTGATGAGTACTATATAAATATACAAGCGGTTCTAAATTTTTACTACTATCAACTGAAGGCACTTCTAATGGAACATCATTTTTATCTTCACTATTAACAGTCTTTTCATTATTAATATTTATATTTAATGCATAGCGCAATAAAAAATCGACATTACTAAAATCTGTATTATTATTAAAAGTATCATCAATTAATAAACTTACAATCGTATTATGATTAATTAAATGATGACTGTATAGATATTTAATTGATAAAGCAACACTTATTAAAAATAAACCAAAATATAAGATTAAAGGATTCCACTTTTTTCGTGCTTTGAATCTTTTCATTTTATTCACCATTTATATTATAATTATATTTATCAATATATTATGTCGAAGGAAAGAACATTATACCTAATTTATTAATTTTTTGTTACAATTCACAGCTGAAATAGCCAAAAAGATATAGTTCAAATAAAATTGTAGGGAGGCCTGCATTTTTATTTGAA
>CANQGF010000089.1 GCA_947601485.1 uncultured Bacilli bacterium | reverse complement strand
ATATATTGGAAGTAAATCTAGCAATATGTTTAATTGATTCTTCTAAAGATAAATCTTTATATGAGAAATTTCTTTCTAGTTCTAAATCATATTCTAAAGAATCTCTTATAGTCTCAAAAGAAGAGTATATAACAGTATCTTCATTTAAAATCCACTCTTTTTTAGTAAAATTATAATCTCTAATTTTCCCTGCTTCTTTGTATATTCCTTTAAATAGTCTTGAATGAATGTTAATTAATTCGAAAACATTAAAATTAAAACTATTTTCACTTAAAATTTCTGTTATTCTAACTGAAACTTTATCTGCTTCTTCGCTATCACTCTCTATTTTACGATTATTTTCTATTTTATAATATTCATCTATTCTTTTTTTTGCTTCATCAATATCAATATTACCTTCAATATGCTCTTTAGCAGTTTCTATTAAATATTTTGAAGGCTTTAATCTATCAACATCTTGAAGTCCAATAGCAGTTTTCCAAGCTTTAGCTTTTTCACTACTTTTAAGTTCACACTGTTTAATATATTCAGATAATTCCATATTCCAATTTCTATTTTTACCCATATATAAATTATCTCCTTTTAGTATATCTATATTATAACATTCATTTTATAATTTCACAATGTTTAAAGTGCAAAAATTGCACTTTATTTTAAAAATTATTGCACTTAAAAAGAATCAATTTTGATTCTCATATGCTCATTATTCCCCATAAAAACTCTATCCCCACTTTTTACTATATAAGTTGTATAATTATTATCAATATACGCAGGTATTTTCAATGATTGCCCTACCGATATAATATTATTTGTTAAATTATTTAAATTTTTTATTTCATCTACTGTAACCCCATACCTTTTAGCAATTGCATATAATGTATCCCCTTTTTTTACTATATAAGTCGAATAATTATCATTTTCTATACTTCCTATTATACAAGAATTTAAATTACTATATGAAGAATTAATTAAATTCCAAGTTTGATTATCAACGACTCCATTAGCTGTTAAGTCGTTATGTAATTGAAATCTTTTAACAGCGTTCTCTGTTTCTAAATCAAAATTTGAATTAATTTGTCCTGTATAATATAAAAGAGTACTAAGCTTCGTTTGTAAATCATTAACAGCCTCTCCACTATCCCCTAAACGAAGTGTTGGAAAAACACTAATTGTACTATATTTACTACTAGTAAGATTAAATAGTTCATACCACGTTTCATTATTAACAATACCATTTTCTTCTAAACCGTATTTTTTTTGAAAAACTTTAACTCCTTCCTGGGTTGATAATCCAAAACTTCCTGTTATGATCGCATTATAAAAACCTAATATTTTTAATTTTTCTTGTAATATTTTTACATTATCCCCTACATCGCCTAATTTTAAATTTTCATTTATCACTATACCACCTCTAAAAAATTATATTCATTTATTAATAAATATATTAATATAATAATAATGAGGTGAAATATGGCAAAAGGATATTTAATAGTTAATGTATATGGCGAAAGCATTGCGAACCCCGTTAAAAATGCAAGCGTAACAATATCAAAAAATAATATAAATATTATAACTGTAACTACAAATGAAAATGGTCAAACTGATAGCATTCCTTTAGATACTGTCGATAAAATTTACTCAGAAAATGAACAACATGAAACTAGACCATATGAAACATACGATGTTTTAGTCAGCTCACTTGGACTTACTAAAACAAAAATTGAAGGAGTTCAAATTTTTGACGAAATTACTTCTATTCAAAATATTTATTTAACATCAATTGATCAAAATAACGAAGAATATTTAGCCAAAATAACACCAAACAAACTATGGGGTCAATTCCCATCATATGTAGAACAAAATAATACTGATTATCAATCTAATATTTCAACAATAAATCTATCAAAAGTTTTAATTCCTTCAAATATTATAGTACATGATGGAATACCAAGTGATACAAATGCACAAAACTATAATGTACCTTTCATAGACTACATCAAAAACGTAGCAAGCAGCGAAATATATAGTACATGGCCATATGAAACAATAAAAGCAAATATTTTGGCAATTATTTCTTTTACACTAAATAGAATTTATACAGAATGGTACAAAAGTAAAGGTTATAATTTCACGATAACATCATCTACAATTTACGATCAGAAATATACTAGAAACGGTACTATTTTTGAATCAATTTCAAAAATAGTTGACGAAATATTTACAAATTATATTAGAATAGGTATAAGAGTAGAACCATTATTAGCACATTATAAAAGCAATACAACAGAAGAAGGTTATTTAAGCCAATGGGGATCAAAAAAATTAGGAGATGACGGCTACAATGCCATAGAAATTTTAAAATATTATTATGGTAATAATATAAATATTTATCAGGCTGAAGTAACACAGAAATATCCATATTCGTTTACATCTAATTTAAAACAAGGAGATTGTAGTATAGATGTTTACATACTACAAAACACATTAAACTATATCAGAAGTAGTTATCCCGGAATTCCAAAAATTGAAAATCCATCGGGGTATTTTGACTCAAATACAGAAAATGCAGTAAAAGTTTTCCAAAATGTTTTTTCACTTTCACAAACAGGTGAAGTCAATTATCAAACTTGGTATAAAATATCATATATATTAACTGCTGTAAGTAATATGACAAATAGTATATATAGCTAAACATCTACAATTAACATAAATAATATATAATTTAGTAATTTATGAATTAATAAAAAATTCTAATTAGTTCTAGTTAATTTTAGCATAAATAATAATTTTAACGATTTTTCTTGTTCTTTAATAATTTTTATTACTCAATTTCCAATTATCTTCAATAAAAAATTTTTGACACAAAATAATTCATCATTATATAATTTTTCCATTAAATTACTCATATGACTTTGCATAAAAGATTTGTAT
>CANQGF010000088.1 GCA_947601485.1 uncultured Bacilli bacterium | reverse complement strand
TTGATTATGCATATCAAAGAAAAGATGGAGTATATGTAATTCCTATAACTGCTTTAAAACCATAGTTATTAAAAAAATTTTATGAGTAAAAGTACAACTATATTAATAAAAGAAAAAGAAGAATATTATCTTTTGATGAAAAATATTATGATAATAAAATATATAGTGAACATATTAGAACTTTAAAAGAATTTACATTTGCCATGCTCCAAATAAAGACCATCCGAATAGTATGGTCGTTCATTATAAATTCATCTCATTTCTAATTTATATTTTATGTATTAAATACTATTTAAGCTATCTTCATTTAATAGAAAATAATATATTCCCATTTGGATAATACCGTTATCATCCATTCTTGGCTTACTTACATCTCCAACAATTATAATTTTTTTAAAAGAATCATTAACATTAAGTAATGATTTTTTTTCTTGTTCTTCTTTTTCATTGGTATTCATTTCATAAGCAACTTGAATATATATTTTATTACTACCTTGATTACAAATAAAATCTATTTCATATTGAGGTTTAGAACGAACACCGTTTTCATTTGTTTTATTAACTTCTACTAAACCTATATCAATATTATATCCTCTTCTTAAAAGCTCATTGTATGTAATGTTTTCCATTGTATGCCCTTTATCAATTTGTTTAAAATTTATTCTAGCGTTTCTAAGACCAATATCTTCAAAGTAATATTTATAGGGTGTATTTATATATTGCTTTCCTTTTATATCATATCTTTGAACTTTAGATATTAAAAATGAATCTTCAAGTATTTCGATATATTTACTTATTGTTTTATCACTTAAAATAATATTTTTTTCACTCTTAAAAGTATTTTGTAAATTATAAGGATTTGTTAGTGAGCCAATTTGGGAAGAAAGAATATTTAATAATTCATTTAATTCTTTTATATTATTAATTTTATTTCTTTCAATAATATCTCTTATATATGTTTCTTCGAATAGTTGCTTTAGATATTTAGAACGTTCATTATCACTTTTTAAGGCTAATGTATAAGGAAGTCCTCCAAAAATACTATATTGTTCATATCCTTCATATTGGTCGCCATCAAAGGCACTCATATATTCTTTAAAGCTAAGTGGGTAAACATGTATTTCATCACCTCTACCTCTAAATTCAGTAATAATATCTTTAGATAGTAATTTAGCATTAGAGCCAGTGACATATACTTCTATATTATCTTCATAAATAAATGTATTTAATACAGGAACGAAATCATTCATTTTTTGTACTTCATCTATTAACAAATAATATTTTTTATCATCTTTTATTAGTGATTTAACATATTGAATAAAATTATTTCCATCTAATAAAGATTCATTTTCTTTAATATCTAATGGAATATATATTATATGATCCTCTGCATTATGTTTTAATAAGTATTTATAAAATATTTTTCTTAATAAATATGATTTACCACATCTTCTTATTCCAGTTATTACTTTTATTTGTCCATTACCATCTTTTTCAATTAATTGTTTTAAATAAAAATCTCTTTTTATTTCTTTCATAAGCAATCACCTTGTATAAAAAAATTATACTATATATTTTAGTAATAGTAAATGAACAAATTCCGAATTTTTTCGCATTTGCGAACTTTTTCGGAATTTGTTATATAACTAGTATTAAGAATAGATTTTATAATTAGCCATGAAAAATAAAGAAATCAGCATTTTACTGATTCTTTTTCAAACTCTTTAATAGCATTATCAATGAGAGATATAGGAATTCTCGTATTGTTATTTTCTTTTAGTGCCTTACAAGCATTAATTGCTTCTTCATTAGTAATTATAAAATTATTTTTCATTAATTCAATTATTTTTAAAGTTCTTATTACTTCAACTTCATTTGCTTCACTATAATTTTTAAGTTTTTTATCACCTGTTGCTAAAATGGCATTATTATTTCTAGCAATTATAAAATTGATAATATCGTATGGAGATAGTCCAGGATTATCCTTTGATATTTGAAAAATCTCATCGATTTCCTCTGAAGTGGCATTAATAATTTTAAATTTTTTAATTGTATTAACATTTCCAGTACTAAAATTTATTTCATCTTGTTTAACCATATCACTTATATAAACATTATCTAGTTTAATAAACTTATCTAAAATATTTGCATTATTAAGATCTGTTATTATATTAGTATCTGTAATTATTATCTTCGTCGTTATATTCATTTATTGTCATTCCTAACAATTCACATGCTTTATTTAAAGATATGATATTATCTACTTCTAATTTATGAACTAGTCGTTTAAATTGATATGATTTTTCTGGTTCAATTGAATATGGCTCATGTTTTTTATAACCTTTGGTACTAAATGAAATGTTAATTTTTTTATATAAATATTCTGATATAATATTTAACTCTTTTAATCTATATATTATAGCAGCCATACTAACTTTATATTCATTTTTAAAAGCTCTTAATTCATAAAAACTAATGTTATTTCTTGATATGCCAAATTCATTAATTACCGCATTTTTCGGCATTAATAAATTACTTGCAAAATTATTGCACATTTTTTCTTCATTTAAGTTTTTATCTTTTATATCTAAAACTAGATGACCTAATTCATGGGCAATAGTAAATCTTTGCCTTTCACCATCAATATTATTTAGTAAAACTATTATCGGTATACCTTTAACAACTTCACTAAGTCCATCAAAGGAAGAAAACTTGTCGTTTGTATTATCTATTTCAATAATAAGTATTCCTATATTCTCTAATATATTTATTAAATCTGGAATAGGTTGGTTAATTGATAATTTATAGTCTTTTCTAAATTCTTCTGCTGCAAGTGCTGCATCAGTTTCATTATTGCATGAATATTTTTTTATTTTATTATTATTAGATTTAATTTCATTTAATTCTATTACTTCAAGATAATCAGAAACTTTATTTTGAATAATTTCTTTTAATAATTCAAGATTTTCCCCTTGAAGTCGTTG
>CANQGF010000087.1 GCA_947601485.1 uncultured Bacilli bacterium | reverse complement strand
AATGAAGATGAAAAGATCATAGATCAGATGGAAAGAGAAAGAGATGCTGAAATAGTTTATCATAATGGATTAAAATACGCCAAAGAAGATGGATATAATGATGGTTATGATAATGGCGTTAAAACTGGTTATGATAAAGGTGCTCTTGAAGAAAAACTTTCAATGGTTAAAAGTTTATTAAATGATGGATTCCCTTTAGAAGCTATAGCTAAAGCTGCTAACTTAACTGTAGAAGAAGTAGAAAAAATACAAAAAGATATAACTCGAAAATAATATTATTATTTTTTATAATAGTCACACTTTTGTGTGGCTAATTTTTTTGTTAGCCATTTTTTGGCTTAAAAGATACTATATCTTCAATAGAACAATTAAAATATTTACATAATCTTCCCATTACATCTATATCAATTCTTACTGAATCACCATTAATTAGTCTTTTTAAAACTTTAAAATCAGTATTAGTATCTCTTATCAACTTGTTAATGCTAATATTTTTGTCTTTTAAAATCTTTCCTAATTTAAAATAAAAATACCCATCAACTGTTTCAATTTCTTTAATCATAGTATATCGCCTATTAAAATTGTACCAATTATAGTGGCTATTTGACTATTGACTACTTGACTATTGGTTATATAACCAGTATAATAATACTTGTAAAAAATAGAAAGGATTGTTTTATGAATAAGAAATTTAATTTGAAAGTAGTTTTTATTTTAATAATTATAATTGGTTTAACTTTAATTGTTTATCCTAAATTAAATAAGAAGAAAAATGTTAGTGTATTTGAAAATCATAAAGAAAGTAGCAATTATGCTATTTATTTGCAAGATGTATCAGGCAACTATTCAATATCTAATAGTAATACTTTTCCTACATCTGGTTATATTTTAAATGTTAGTAAAACAGAATGTTACGATTTTAGTAATAGTAAAGTAAGTGATATTCCAATAACTCAAGAGCTTAATGGAAAGATAACCTTAACTAGTGATAAAACAGTTTATTGTAATTTATATTTTACTAAAGATGATAATAAACCAGTAATTAATAATTTTACAATTACAGGCAAAGCTGCATCTAATAAAGTGCTTTCTGATAAATTTGCTTATACTCAAGATATTAATGTTACTTATGATTTAAGTTGGAATGATGAAGATGTAGCTTATTATTGTATTACAAGTGGTGATAGTGCTTCCTGTAATTGGGTTGAAGCAGCTAATACAAAATCAGTAACAGTAAGTACTCCAGCTTTAGATAATAATGAAGGAAATAAAACTATGAAAGCTTATCTAAAAGATAAAGCTCAAAATATATCAGAGCCAGTTAGTAAAAATATATTTCTTGATTTAAAAGATCCAACAGTAACAAATGTAACATATAAAAGTAAAGATACAAGTAGTATCACAGTCAAGGTAGAAGGTACAGACGGAAGTACAGGAAGTGGCATAATTAAATATGAATGTAGTGCCAAAGAAAAAGGTGTATGGTATACCCAAGATACAAATGGTAATTGCAAAGTAACAGATTTAAGTGATAATACTTCATATACCATCGAAGGAAGAGTAACTGATGCATCAGGAAGAGTATCGACAAATAGTGTAAGTACAAGTCAAAGTACAGAAGCAGCGTATAGTTGTTCAGAAGGAGAAGAATTAGTACAAGATGCCCAAAAAGGATCATCCTCTGGAGGATATATATGTAAAGCAAGTGCATCCAGTAAAGAATGGAGTAAGGAAGAAACCTATTATACATGTAGCGCAGATTTGTCATATGAATATAGTAAACAAACTGAAGCTGAGAATGCTTGTAAAGGTTCTACTCGGCGTAGTTGTTCGTCTGTTAGTGAACCGATTTGCTCATGCAGTAAAGGGGAACTTTCCGGGAGTGTGTGTGTGCAGACCGGAACTTATGAATTACCGGGTAAAGGGGATGGTGTCTATGTGAATGATGATTGCACTGATATCAGTTGGAGTTCAAAACCGGGTTATCATTGGGGGGGCTATTACAATGATGGAAACTGTTGTGTAGGTTCTAATTGTGTCGGGTATGATGTTTGGTTTTGCGATGACGGACGGATTCGTTATATGATTCAATCGGTGAACTACGCGACGATGATTGATGAAAGTCCGATTAAAGGAGGATCTTGCTTATACGCTGAGGCCGCCCGGTGTACAGCCCAAACTAAGTATCGATGTCCCATCGATGGTATGAAATATACATCTGAATCTGGCTGTAACCAGAATTGCCTAGAAACCACTTCTTTAGGTTCGGTTTTGAGTCATTCCAAGACGACTTATTTCTGTCTTTCTGGATGGTCTGCATATTCAGGAAGTGGGAACTCTCTGGAATGTTATCGTCCAGCTACTAAAGGATAATAATTTGACAAGGAAAAGTCAAAAAAACCATCATAAACTTAATCCTGGAAAAGATATATTTTAGATAGTATATCTTTTCTTTTTGATTATGAAAAAGTTGTTAATCACTGGGATTAACAGCTTTATTAGAAAGTCTTTTCTGAATAAGAATGTGAATAATTTATCTTTTCCATAAATTCAACATAATCTAAATAAATCATTCTAATAAGGTACCAATTACCCGTTACGGGGTCACTAATAATTAAATGATCTCTTCCTGCTTCTTCAATTATTCCTGAATAAATTTTATTTTGCCATTCTGAACTATCTGGGTAAGATACATAAGCATTAACTCTTTTACCTTTATTAAGTCTCAAAATATTTTCTATATAGCTTTGCTCGATTGGCATGGTACTCATTGATGAAATGTTTCCCGGTGGACTTGATGGGGTTTGAGGAATAGGAACTGTATTAGTAGGAAAAGTTGGATTTTGATAATAATTACCGTTTATATAAATCACCTCTACTGAAATATATGAGATAGTAATTAAAAATATTATAGTTATCCCAAGGGGTGTAAAAAATTTTCCGGGGTAAAACATGTAGAAATTGTGATAAAATTATACTTAAGATAGGAAGTGTATCTC
>CANQGF010000086.1 GCA_947601485.1 uncultured Bacilli bacterium | reverse complement strand
TAGAAAAGTTGCTATTTTTTTAGATAATTACTGGCTTTGCTTATTTTTCTCTTTTTAATTCGTATTTTTATCCTGATCTAGTTTTTTAATCCATAGACTTTTTCTAATAAATTTAGTACAATTAGAATGGTGGTAAGAATGGAATGTTTATTTTGTAAAATTATTAATGGTGAAGTACCAAGTTATAAACTATATGAAGATGATCAAGTTATAGTTATTATGGATGCTTATCCAAATGTTGATGGTCATACTTTGATTATTCCTAAAAAACATTATGATTCATTAATGGATATTCCTGATGATTTAGTTATTCATATTAATAATGTAGCTAAAAAATATATTAATCATATAATGGAAAGATTAAATGCTAAAGAATTAAGTGTTTGTATTAATTATGGTAATAGTCAAAAAATTAAGCATTATCACATGCATTTACTTCCTAATCATGGTCTTCGCGCTACTAAAGACCCGAAAGAAGTTTATAAGGAATTAAAATAATGAAATTAAAGAAAAATGTTAAAAAAATATTATTTACTATTATCGTTTTAATTTGTATAACTACTCTTTTTGTAGTAGGATATAAAGTATTACAAACTAATAGAAATCCAATTAATTCTAATAATGGTAATGTTACAAACAATGATGATAGTGATAAAATTAAAACCTATACTGCTAAACTTATTGCTACAGGTGATGGTTTAATTCATTCTAATGTTTATAAAGCGGCTTATGATTCTACAAATGATGTATATGATTTTAAAAATATGCTTGCTTTTACCAAAGAAAAATTAAAAGATTATGATATTAAATATTATAATCAAGAAACAGTTTTTAATGAAGATGCTCCACTTAGTAATTATCCTCGATTTAATACCCCACCTGCTTTTGGGGAAGATATGTTAGATGCTGGATTTAATTTAATATCTTTAGCAACTAATCATTCAATGGATCAAGGGGCAAATGGTGCTTATAATAGTGCTCTTTGGTGGGAAAATAAAAAGGATGTTTTAGCTACCGGGATGTTTACTAGTGAAGAAAAAAGACATGAATATCAAATCAAAGAAGCAAATGGAATTACTTATACCATGTTATCTTATACTTATGGCACTAATGGTATACCAGTTCCTAGCGATAAATCTTATTTAGTCAATTTATTTGATGAAGAAAAAGTTTTAGAAGATATTAAAAATGTTCGAGACAAAGTTGATGTTTTGATTGTAGCTATGCACTGGGGTACTGAGTATAAACAAGATGCAACTGAAACGCAAAAAAAACAAGCTAAATTTTTAGCTGATAATGGTGTTGATATAATTTTGGGAGCCCATTCTCATTGTATTGAGCCTTGGGAAATGATTGGGAATACACCAGTATTCTACTCTCTTGGCAATTTTATTTCTGGTCAAAATCACGCTGATAATACAGCTTTTGTAAGAAAGGTTACTTCATTTGGAATGTTTGCAACAATGGATATTGTTAAAACTATTGACCCCAAAACAAATACAACAACTATTGAAATTAAAAATATTGGTGCTGATTTAAATTATAATTATAAGTTCTATAATCAAGAAAAGAAAAAATATGATTATATAGTTATTCCATTTAGTAAAATGGAAGCTAAATATTTAGATGATTATAAAAATCTTTATCAAGAATTTAGTGATGTTTTAACTAAATATGATGATTCAATTAAAATAGAAGAATTACCTAGTGTTGCCTAGGTAATTCTTTTTATTACTTTTTAAAATTTAAAGAAAATTCTTCAATATCACTTTTATCTTCAATAATATGACTACTTAAATCTTTAATAATAACTTGTAATTTAAGAATGTTTGGATCACTAATATTTTCAAAACATTTTTGATTTATTATATTTAAATACTGATTTAATTCATCACTATCAAAAAATAAGATGGAGCCCCTAAATAATGTTGCCATTAATTCAAATTCTTTTTTACAATTAGTAATATCATAGTAATGATTTAAAATAAATTTTAAACTTTTCATAAATATTTCACTACTAATATCAGATCTTTCAATTTTAATTATTTTTTCATCTATACCTTTTAGTGAGCCATACATTTTAGCTTGCCAGGTAATTTTTTCATTAAGTTGAAAATTATTTTTAAGCATCTCTTCTTCTACTTCTGGATTTAAAAATATTAAATGATACATAAAGGTTTTTAAATATTTTTTTGATTCTTCATCTTTATCATTTAAAGTTTTATTTATAATACCTAATAAAGTATTTATAACATCTTGATTACAATACCCTATTACTTCAAAAGCATTACTACCTAAATATGCATATTTTTTAAGTTGGACCTTGGGATTACTTAAAAAAGTATGAGCAATAGTTTTAGCTATACGGTAATTAACTAAATCGTCTTTTTTAAAAAAAGCAGCATCTATATCCTGAGTAGGAGTTTTTAGAGTTTGATAACAATTTAAATATTGCAAAATTGCTTGCAATTCTTCTGGATTATTTCCAAGGGAAGGATATAAACTTTGGGATAAAGAAATATCTTGAGCTAAATTTTGGATTAAACTTTGATATTCTTCACTATCTGTTTTATCTAGAAATATTATTTTATCATAGGTAGCTAAAATACTTTGGGTAAGATAATTAATACTTTTTAATATTTCTTTAGTATTATTAGTTAACTCCATAATGCACCTCTTTTTAATCATAATAAAAAATAAAATTAAAGTCAACTAAAAAGAAGCATTACGCTTCCTTAATAAATTAAGCTTCCACCAATGATTATAGCAAGTAATATATATAATATTAATACTATAAATACATAGCTAGCAGCGTTATTATTGTTATTTTGGCCACATGGATTTTGCCCACTTGTGCCTTTATTACAACAGCTCATAAAAACCTCCTTTAATTAGACTTAAATATATGCTCCTACAATTATGATAAGTAAGATAAATAATACTAATATAATAGCAGCACCAATTCCGTTATTTCCGCAATTCATAATTCACTCCTCCTTTATGTCTATTCATTAATAATTTATGGTTAATCTTTTTAA
>CANQGF010000085.1 GCA_947601485.1 uncultured Bacilli bacterium | reverse complement strand
GGGGAAGTAAATGAGATAGTGAAGGAAGTTGGGATGAAAGTGTTTGAGTTAAATGAAGATGAAAAAATCATAGATCAGATGGAAAGAGAAAGAGATGCTGAAATAGTTTATCATAACGGATTAAAATATGCCAAAGAAGATGGATATAATGATGGCGTTAAAGCTGGTTATGATAATGGTGTCCTTAAAGAAAAACTTTCAATGGTCAAAAATTTACTAAACACTAAAAAAGTACCAATCGAAATAATAGCTCAAGTTGCTAACTTAACTGTAGAAGAAGTAGAAAAAATACAAGAATCTTCTTCTGAAAAATAATAATAAACATTTTTATAATGTTACTTGAAAAGGTTAGATGCCTTTTCTTTTTGGTTATAAAAAAATTATCAAAAAATAGACTATTCATTACCAAAAATTAATAATTTGCTGTAAAAAATTGAAATTATTGTGAAAAATACCAATTTTATTTGAAATATCTTATATTTTTCCATATAATGAAAGGTAGCTGTATTTAAGGAGGAAAAAATGTTAGAAATTAAGAATATTACAAAAATCTATAAGTTAGAAAATTTTGAACAAAAAGCTTTAGATAATGTTAGTATTAGTTTTCGTGAAAATGAATTTGTTTCTATTTTAGGGCCATCAGGTTCTGGTAAGACGACTCTTTTAAATATTATTGGGGGTCTTGATAAATATAATGATGGTGATTTAATTATTAATGGTATTTCAACTAAAGATTATGATGATTATGATTGGGATACTTATCGTAATCATAAAATAGGATTTGTCTTTCAAAGTTATAATTTAATTCCTCATCAAACTGTCTTAAGTAATGTTGAATTAGCTTTAACTTTAAGTGGTGTTTCTAAAAAAGAAAGAAAAGAAAGAGCAAAAAAAGCTTTAGAAAGCGTTGGCTTAATCGATCATATTAATAAAAAACCTAATCAATTATCAGGTGGCCAAATGCAAAGAGTAGCGATTGCAAGAGCCTTAGTTAATAATCCAGATATAGTTCTTGCTGATGAACCAAGTGGGGCATTAGATACTAAAACAAGTATTCAAATTATGGATTTACTTAAAGAAATAGCTAAAGATAGATTAGTTATTATGGTTACCCATAATCCTGAATTAGCTCAAAAATATTCAACGAGAATTATTGAACTTAAAGATGGAGTTATTCAAAGTGATAGTGATTCTTATGATAAAGAAATAAAAAAAGAAAAAGAGAAAAAACATAAAAGAAAAAAATCAAGTATGGGATTTATTACCGCAGTATCTCTTAGTTTAAATAATTTAATGACGAAAAAAGGAAGAACTTTTTTAACGGCTTTTGCGGGAAGTATTGGCATAATTGGGATTTCGTTAATATTAGCTTTATCTAATGGAATTGAGTTATATATAGAAAAAGTTCAAGAAGATACGATGACTAGCTATCCTTTAACTATTGAACATCAAACAGTTGATATGACTTCATTTATGAGTAATATTGCCCAAGATAAAAGTGTTAGTCATGAAGATGGTAAAGTATACGCTAATAACATTATGACTGATATGATGAAAATGGTTACTAATGAAGTTACTACTAATAATTTAAGAGACTTTAAAAAATATATTGAAAATAATGATGAATTAAAAGATTTAATTAATGATATTAAATATGTTTATAATTTTGATATGAATATATATAGTGCTGATACTACTAATACAATAAATAAAGTAAATCCGTCAGATATTATGGAAGAATTAGGTATGGGTAGTATGATGGCTAACTATAATGTTTGGGAAGAATTATCAAATAATAGAAATTTATTAGAAAGTCAATATGATATAGTAGCGGGAAGATTACCAAATGCTTATAATGAAATAGTTTTAATTGTTGATGAAAATAATGCTGTTAACGATTATGCTTTGTATAGTTTAGGTTTAAAAGATAAAAAAGAATTATATGAATTATTTCAAAGTACAATGCGTGGGGAAAAATATGAAACTAAAGACATAGAATATACTTATGATGAGATATTAAATTTAAAATATAAATTAGTTTTAAATACTAGTCTTTATAAAAAACAAAATGGCTTATGGGTAAATATGGAAAATGATCTTAACTATATGAAAGATTTAATTAAAAATAGTGAAGATATTAAAGTAGTAGGTATAATTAGACCTAATGAAGAAGCAGCGATTAATAGTACAACAGGAGGTATTGGTTATACAAGCGAACTTACTAGTTATATAATTGATAAAAATAATAATTCATCTATTGCTAAAGAACAACTTAATAACAAAGATTTAAATGTATTTACAGGTAAAAAATTTGAAGGTATTGAAAACTATGAAAATAATTTAACCCTTTTAGGAATAGTAGATGAAGATGAACCATCAGCCATAAATATTTATCCTAAAAGTTTTGATGATAAAGAAAAAGTAGAAAATATAATTAAAGAATATAATAATTCAAAAAAAGAAGAAGACAAAATTCAATATACTGATTATGTTGGTCTACTTATGAATAGTGTTACAACTATTGTAAATATTATTAGTTATGTTTTAATTGCGTTTGTTTCTATTTCCTTAATTGTATCATCAATAATGATTGGTATTATTACATATATTAGTGTTTTAGAAAGAACAAAAGAAATAGGTATTTTAAGAAGTATTGGAGCTAGTAAAAAAGATATAGCTAGAGTATTTAATGCCGAAACATTTATTATTGGTTTATGTTCAGGATTATTAGGAATTTTAGTTACTTTCTTACTTACTATTCCAATTAATATGGTTTTAAAAAGTTTAGTAGATATTAGTAATTTATCTAGATTACCTCTTGTAGGTAGTGTTATATTAGTAATTATTAGTGTTTTACTTACAGTTATTGGAGGGTTAATACCTGCTAAAATAGCTAGTAAAAAAGATCCAGTTGTGGCTTTAAGAACAGAATAATAAGATTAATAGAGTTAGAATTTAAATAATAACTCTTTTTCTTTGGAAAATTATTTAATCCAGCAAAAAAGAGTAAATTAATATAAAAATAGAGACTTTATGAAATTTGAAGATAAAAAAAGATCATAAAGTTTTTT
>CANQGF010000084.1 GCA_947601485.1 uncultured Bacilli bacterium | reverse complement strand
CTAGTACATGTTTATTTGCTTTATAAGCCAATGGTATTGTATCAAATTTTATGAAGACTTACAAGAAAAAATGAGCATTTGTTAATTAAAAAATTCAAATGAAAAATTATGATAAAGTATATGGATTATTTATAGTACCGTCACCTGATGTTATAGTTGTTGTTGTCGTTAAGTAAACGGCAGGATAGACGATATTGTTTGTCATACAATCTGCAGTGTCCATAGCATTATAATATATAGCATAAATAGATGTTTGTCCACTACTACCAAGTTGTGTTAAACCTTTTTTAAAATGTCACCAATAGATTTTTTTAAAATGTCACTATCATATATGCTAAAATATATCTTCAGAAAGGAGGTATATTTTTATATTTATATGAAAAAAGATAAAGAAAAAGCTCTTAATCTTTTAAAACAAAAAATAAATGGTGAAATTAAAATTACTTACATTGAAATTGAAAAGAAAACTAATTACTGCAAAAGACAATTAATAAGATTATCTAAAGAAATAGAAAAAAAGGATATTTCTTCATTATTAGTTCACGGTTTATCTAATAAACCTTCTAATAATTCTATCCCCACCAAAGAATTAGAATATATTAAGAACTTTAAGAAAAAATATCCGGTTATTACTATATCACAATTTATGGATGTTTACCATGAAGATATTAACACTACTACCAAGTTGAAAGCATGGTGTTATTGTATATATACCAGCATGTTCTTTCCTACTTGATGTTTTTAACCAATTTTTTTGAACGCATTCCTTGTCTTCATCAAAATAAGTTAAATCTTTATCAAAACAATTTTTTCTTCCTGTACTTCCCCCATTAGTTGAATATCCATAATCTGACGGATAAATTAAACCTATTCCATTATACTTATCTCCAACATCTGTTTCACTACTCCATTCACTTGGATAAATATCAAAAGTATATGTACTTGTACCTCGTTCTTTTTCATAAAATTGTTCTACATTTATAAAAATATTATCATTTGCATTTGCTCCTATATTCCATATTACATTACTATCAATCATTTTTTTTGCTATTTCATCTAGTCCTTTTGGCAGTTCGCCATTTCCAGTAAAATCGCAAGTACTTTTAATCGCAGTATCCCCTCCACTTCCTGTATAACATTCTCCTATTCCACTTTCATAATATATTCCATTTAACATATTTTTTAAGAACGCTTCAGACCAGATATTATAATATATGTACTCAGCATAATCTTTGTCAATGTCAAATGAAAAATATCCAAAATCTTTCTGACCATTAATACCGTTAGTTCTTACTATTTTTAATCTTTGTTCTACACTATTTCCTATCTTGACATTTACTAAACCAATAATTCGCCAAATTTCATTATTAAATCTGACATAATTATGAACGTATGCTGTTGTATCATTTTTGTAATTTACACCAGCAAATCGATATTCTGTTTGATTCCAATCTGTACTTATTTCACTTACATCATGACTCACTTCATATAAACCATTATTACATGTTGCTATTGGTATTTGCTTGCCATATATTTCAACTTTTCTTTGTTCATTTATTGTTATACTTCGTTTTACTTCTTTACTTACTTCACTATTATCATTTGTTACTCTTAATTTGATAGTATGATTTCCTACTGTTTGATCATTAAATTCTTGAGTTTCACTTCCTGTAAACCAATCACCTTCATCTATTTGGTATTCATATTTTGTTATTTGGACTCCTTCAACTCCATTTGCTGTTGCTGTTATATGATTATCACATGATGTTAAAGTTAAATTTGCCATTGTATTTTTATCTCTAAAATATAAAGTACACTTTGTTTTGCTTTTACTTAAATTTTTAACTATTGGTCCCCATGATTCATTATCCCAAATAATACTTGCTTCGTTATCACATTCGCCATGGTCAAACATTAATCCTTCTGGATTATCTTTCTGAGGCATTTCTTCTAATTCTTTATCATCTTGATAAAATGCAAAATAAACATCACTGTTGCCAAAGTAATCTACTTTACCATTCATCATAGGAAATTCGACATTTTCCGTAAAAGAGGCAAATGTTTTATATAATAAAAAAGAAAGACTAATTAATACAATTGTGCTTATACTTATTAGTATTACTTTTCTTCTTTTCTTATCTTTATCAACATACTTTTCTAGTTTCATTACAATCACCATATCCTATATAGCAATTATAACACTATACCCCCCCCCCTAAGTCAAGAGGTATCTATTACTTTAAACCACTTTTATTGTAATTATTGTTTCTATTTAGATTTTATCCAACTTTCTAAATCACTTTTACTCATCATGCCAATATTCTTTTTAATTTCTTTGCCATTTTCAAAAATAATTAATGTAGGTATAGACATAACTTTAAATTCTCTAGCAATATCCGGGAAATTATCTACATTAATCTTTAAAATATTAAGATCCATTTCTTCTAAAACTTTTCCCATCATTTTACATGGTCCACACCAATCAGCATAAAAGTCTACTAAAACAAATTCTTTATTAATTTCATTTTCAAAATCATTTTCATTTTCTAGATATTTAATCATATTTTTCACCGATAACTTTCTATTATTTCTTTAGCCCCTTCAAAATCTAGTTTTCCTTTTTCAATTAATTTAGAAGCACTTTCCGTAGTAATTAATTTATATTTCAATAAGATATTTAAGGCTTCTTTATTATATTCATCTTTATTATTTGTATTATCATATTTTTCTTTTAAGCCATAAATTTCTTCAAATGCTAAATAATAATCATTAGTAATATTAGAAATTATTGGACTTTTAGTCATTACAAAATTTGCAACACTACTATCATTAATCATTGGCGTTAAAAAAGATAATCTACTTCCTACAAAAAGTAATAAAAAGATAAAAACATAACTTTCAAATAAGCCAAATATTGCTCCTAAAAGTTTAGATGGAATTCCTAAAACAATTGTAAATTTTAAAATTTTTTCAAAAATTCCAGTTACTTTAATTAAAACTTGTAAAATACTCATTAAGACAATATAGACAATTAAAAAGGCTATTGCTTCATATAAAAAGATATTAAATATTTTTACCCCATTCCACAAATTAAAAAACGGTAAATAAGTATACATTAATCTTGATAAAGGATTTTTTAAATAAAAGGCTATAATTAATACTAAAATAGTTCCAACAAACATTACTGCACTTTTAAAAACACCACGTTTAAAGCCAACAATCATTCCCATTAATAAAAATAAAATAATAATTACATCAAATAACATTTTTATCAACTCCTCTATTTTAATTATAATCTATTTTTTATAAATTAGCAATTGCTCTATTTTGTTCTGTTAATCCTTTTTTAAAATGTTACATAAAGATTTTTTTAAAATGTTACATTTCAATATGTTAAAATATATCTCCGA
>CANQGF010000083.1 GCA_947601485.1 uncultured Bacilli bacterium | reverse complement strand
GCTTATTGATAGGTCGACTTTTAGCAACTACTAAATTGTTATATGCTTTTATTGAATTTATACGTGCACACAATCCATATACTGTATCAGTAGGGACACTAATTACGCCATTTTTTTTTAGTATATTTGCTAGTTCATTTATTTCATTTTGGGTATATCTTTTTATCATAATATCCACTCCTTTACGCATTTTAGCATAATTTATTTAATAATTCAACATATTATAATAATTTTACTGTAATAACGATTTAAGTGTAGTATTTTTCATTTTTTAAATATCTCTAATAAAGCGAATAAATATTGACAAAAAAATGAACTATGATAAAATATAATTGAGTTGTTTTAAATAAATGAAAGGATTATTTATGGATACTATAGATAAAGATTGGGTAGATAATCATATTGATAGTAATGGAGAAATAGTTATTCCTGAAGGAGTTCAAGTTATAAAAAAATATGCGTTTCAAGGAAATGATAAGGTAAAAAAAATTATTCTACCTGATAGTGTAATTCGGAATTGAACCAAGAGCCTTTGCTGATTGCCAAAATTTAGAAAATGTTGAACTTAGTAGCAATCTTCAAGTTTTAGGAATGAACTCTTTTCAAAACTGTACATCATTAAAAGAAATTAACATACCTCCAAAGGTAGAAATAGTATATCCTGGTACATTTTCAGGGAATTCCAGCTTACAAAGTATAACATTAAATGGTAACTTAAGTTATTTATCTGCTGATGCATTTATAAATTGTGAAAATGTAAGAGAAGTAAATATACATGGTGTTGAAAGAATAGATTACAGTGCTTTTATGCAAAAATCAAGTGTTCAAAAAATTACTATTGATGGTCAAGAATTTACTATAGGAGATAATCAGCAACTATTTTCAGTTCAAAAATCTGGAGAAAAAGTTGCAATAGTAACACAATCAAAAGATAATGGACATTTTTCAACACAATGTATAAATGTGGAAAAAAATACATCTAAAACTATTGGAAATAATATATATTTAACAGATGATGGTAAACTATGTTATGCGATATATAGTTTAGCAAATGTTTCTTCTAATACACTAAGCCAATTAAAAAAAACTGGTATGACTCAATTATATATTTATGGGGGAGAAAATGAAATTACACCAAATCAACATAGTGAAGGCATGAATTTTAATTTATATAATATTGAAGATTTGGTTCAAGTAAAATCTAAAATAGAAAGTATAAAATCATAAATAAAACTGCCTGATTCTAAGGATGTACATAAAGAAAAAAAGATTTATGGGCAGATTGTTAGGATTTTAAGTGAAAGTATGCAATATGATGAACTAGAAGTAGATTATAATGCAAATTTAGAAAATAGAAATTTATTAGGTTTATTAAAAGGAAAAGGTGTATGTCAAGGTTATGTTGAAATACTAAGAAATATTGCTGCCGAATATAAAATACAAGTTGAACCAAGAAGAGGTACAATACCAGTAAATGGTAAGAAATCTTCACATGAATGGAGTCAAGTTAAATTAGATGGTGTATGGTATGATGATGATTTTACAAATTATAGAGAAGCTCTATCAACTAATAATTTAGATTTATGTCATTGCTTTTTGATGGGAGCTAGATCTGATGGAATATCAAGCACTAAATATGTAGGATATGAAACCAAACAAAAAATTCATAGTGTTGGGAAGATTCCCTCATTAGCTGATAAAAAATATTTATTAAACTATGGTCATGTTAAACAACAAACACATCAACAGGATGAACAAAATGCTCAAACTCTATGGATGAATAGATTACAAACTTGTGATAAAACTGTAGATAATATGCCTGAAGGAGCAAAGAAAAAACAAGAAGTTGTACAATTAATTCAAAACTTAGAACAAGAAAAAAGACAAGAAAGAAATGCACAAATACAAGAAGAAAATCAAAGTCCAGAGCAAAGGTAGGTAAACAAATGAAAAAAGAATATGAAGAAGCTTTTTCAGAAGTAGATAAAATCTTTGATTTAATGCCAATAGAACTCTTGAATAGAATTCCCAGTAAATTAAAGGAATTAATAAAAGAAAATAAATCAACTTTATACAAACCTAATATAAATGAACCTTTTGAAGATTGTAAATTAAAGGATGAAACTCTTGTTATATTAGCTTTAATATATAGAGATTTTCTATGTAGTGCACAGGAAAAACAAGAATTACTTCTAAGAGATACAAATAAAATTAAAGAATTTGAAGATGAATTAAGAAAAAAATATAATCCAGATGATGTTTTTAAAAATAAAAGAAATATTCAAGAACCTTTAGAAAACACAACTACAGAAATAGTTAAATATAAAGAAAAGAATTTTATCCAAAAACTATTTGATAAAATTAAAAATATGTTTAAAAAGAAATAATATTAACAGTCAGCCTTCATTAATACTCTTTCACACTTTTAAAGTTTTTTGCAATTATATAAAAATTGAAAGAAAATGGATTATTTCTCAAAGGAGTTATATAGTTCTCTTATTGAAAATATGAGCCTTACCGTTGAAAATTTCATTCAAAACATGAAGGAAAACAAGAGCAATATCGAAAGAGAGATTGGTTGTACTCTCGAAAAATTAGAACTCTAAATCAATATGATAAATCCTGACAGATAAAAGAAAGGGGCTGTAAAAGGCCCCTTTAGTAAATCTCAATTCATCTAATGATTATTAGCTAACATACATAAAGCAATAAATAGACCTAATGAAATTAATATATTTATGTTTTAACTCCTATTAATCATTATATCCAAACTTTTTCATTCGAGTTTTCTCTATTTCAGATAATTCTTTTAACCATTCAGCTAACCCACGAATATCATTATTTTTTAAAAATTCAAAATATTTTATTCTATCTTCTTTACTAATAACGACAGGAGGTAGATTGTTTTTTAACAATTCATAATTTAAAAGCAATCTTCCTGTTCTACCATTTCCGTCTTCAAAAGGGTGTATTTTCTCAAATTCAATATGATATTTTGAGATTTTGGTAAATATATCTTGATCGTCATGATTATAATTATATATATAATACATCATTAAATTTGGTATTTTTTCAGGTTTAGGTGGAATATGTTCACTACCTTGAATAAATACTTGTATAGTTCTGTAACCTTCTGTTTCATTAATATTCATATTGATTGTTTCATTTATTTTTTTTATAAATCTTTCATCAAAGTTTTCATTGTTGTTTAAATTTTTAAAAACTAATTCTAAAGCTTTTTTATGATTGATAGCCTCATATATTTCTCTTGGCTCTTTACCCTCTATTTTAAAACTATTATCATTGTATATAATAGCATAAGTTTCTGCAAATGTAAGCGTGTTTCCTTCAATAGCATTTGAATGATAAGTACTTCTAGTAGTCAAGTCTTCTAAATATTCTTCATTATTTAAGATAAATTTTAAAATAGACATAGTTACTCCTCTTTTTCATATATTACATTATATAAAAAAGACTGGGTTTTGTGCAAACCCAGTCTTTTTTGGTCGAGGTGACAGGGATCGAACCTGCGACCTCATGGTCCCAAACCACGCGCGCTACCAACTGCGCTACACC
>CANQGF010000082.1 GCA_947601485.1 uncultured Bacilli bacterium | reverse complement strand
CAAAATTTAAATATATTTTCATGTTCGTTTGTGGCTTAAGCAAACGAAGTGAAGCGGAAAGGAATGTTTAGATTTATGAAAATATATATTGCTTGTGATTATAAAGGGGTCGTAGTAAAAAAAGAATTAATTAATTATTTAGTTAGTAAAAAGATTGATGTAAGAGAAATAGATTTATCTAATAAAGAAATTGATGATTATCAAGATTTTGCATTTAAATTAGGTGAAATTGTAGCTAAAGATAAAGATAGTTTAGGTATTTTAATTTGTGGTAATGGAATAGGTATGAGTATTGCTGCCAATAAAGTTAAAGGTATTCGTTGTGTAAGAGCGGTTTCTAAAAATGATGCTGTTGAGGGAAGAAGTCATAATGACTGTAATGTTTTAGCTATTGGATCTAATCTTTCTTTTGATACAATAAAAGATATAGTCGATGCTTTTACTTCATCACCAGGGCCTACTTTAGAAAGAAGAATTAAAAGAATTGAAGAAATCATAAAATATGAAAATGGTGAATATAATGAATTATAAAGTTTATTTATATGCTATTTTTTTATTTGTTAGTATCTTTGCTTTATCAGGAATAAACTTTGAAAAATTTATGAAAAAAGGGAAAGTAATTGAGATAAGGTTTTTGATAATGGTTTTAAGTTTTGCTTTATCTTATATGTTGACTAATTTTGTTTGGGATTTTTTGAATTTTTAAAAAGGAGAAAAATGAAAAATAGAATACTTTTATTAATAGTAATAATATTAAGTGGAGTATTAATTTTTGTAAGTAGTAAATATCATACTACTTTTTTTATGCTGGATAATGTTAATAAAAATATAGTTATTAAAGATAAAGATAATTTGATAAGTGAGGTTGAGTTGGAAGAATATGTGGTAGGGGTAGTTGCAGCTGAAATGCCAGCCTCATTTGATATTGAAGCTTTAAAAGCTCAAGCAGTGGCATCACGAAGTTATGCAGTTTATAAAATGAATAATAGTAAAGGTGATTATGATGTGGTAACGGATGTTTCTAATCAAAGTTACATAACAGTCGTGGAAATGAAAAAGAAATGGGGAGATGATTTTAGTAAATATTATACTAAAGTTCAAGAAGCCGTTAATAGTACTAAAGGGGAAGTCTTAACTTATAATGATGAAGTAATCGAAGCTTTCTATTTTGCTATGAGTAATGGTTATACTGAAGAAGCTTCTTTAGTCTTTAGTGAAGATAAAGATTATTTGCATAGTGTGGCATCAATTTATGATAATAGCGACTTAAAAAATTTTGAAGTCACAACAACTTTTACTAAAGATGATTTTTGTGCTAAACTTAATATTAAGTGTGATACTATAGTAATTCAAAATATTAAAAGAAGTGATACTCATCGGGTTAATGAAATAACTATCAATGGTGAAACTTTTAAAGGCACAACAATTAGAAAATTATTAAACCTTAGGTCAACCGATTTTGAAATAGCTGTTAAGCAAAATATTGCTATTACTACTAAAGGTTATGGTCATGGAGTTGGTATGAGTCAATATGGGGCAAATGGGATGGCAAAAAGTGGCCAAAATTATAAACAAATTCTTACTTATTATTATCAAAATGTAAAAATAAGTTCTATTTAAAGTATAAAGATAAAAAAATCCGTTCATACTTTAAATAGGACGGTGAATATTTTGAAGAAATTAAAACTTAGGGGTTATGTTTTACCAACACTTTATTGTTTAATTACGATTATTATTTTTGTTGGTGTTATTTTTTTAGGAGAAAGCATCAATTTAAAATCTAAAGATTATAATTATGGAACAGGAATTTTAGAAGGTGATGTTGAACCAGTTGTAGGAGAAGAAGAAACGGTTACTAATACCATTATTGATCCGATTCAAGAAGGCACAGCAAAAATTGCAGTACATTACTATCAAAAAGATGATGATGAAAAAAGACAACAAGAAAGTCTAATATATTATGAAAATACATATTTACCTAATACCGGACTTCTTTATACCGCAGATGAAACTTTTGAAGTTGAAGCAGTCTTTGATGGTAAAGTGGTAGAAATTTTAGATGATGAATTCTTTAGAAAATGTGTTGTGATTGAACATGCCGATAACTTAAGAACTTACTACTATGGTTTAGAAGATATTAGTGTTAGTAAAGATGATATGGTTTCTACTGGTGAAGTTATTGGAGTAGCTAAAAATAATGAAATATTAAATAGTAAAAAAACATTTCTTTTTGAAGTATACTACAATAATGAATTAATTAATCCTGAAGAATTTATTGGTACTAAAATAACTGATTATCAAGTTAATCCCTAGGGATTAATTTTTTAAAGGATATTTATGGAAGATTATTTATATTTAGATGATAATATTAATTTATATAGTAAAAAGAATGGTAAAATTTATATAGTAGTTCCTTATAAAGATACCCTTAAAGACGGAAGAATTGTTAACAAAGAGAAGTTTATTAAAAAATTTTCTGAATTAATTAAAGATTTAAAAATTAATAATAATATTTTTAATAATAGTATAAGTGTTATTATAAATAATAATATTACTTTAGAAGATAAAGAAATAATTAAAGATACATTAGAAATATTAAATTATAAAAAAATTAAATTTATTAGAGAAATTAATTATTTAGCTTTAAATAAAGATAAATTATTTATTAGTTATAATTATAGTTACTTTTATTTTTATTCTATTAATTATAGAGGTAATACAGAAATGTTAGTTTATGATAATAATAGAATTAATAAAGAATTGATAGTTAAGATTATTAAGTTACTTAATAAGAAAAAAATCTATGTATTTGGTAAAAATTACAATGAATTAATTACTATTTTAAATGATTTAAACCTAGATTATTATTACTTTGAAAATAGTGATAATTTAATTTTAAATCTAGTAATCAAGAAGTTGTAAAGGAGAAGAATAAAAGTCTTTAATTTTTCTACTATTTTTGTTATCATTAAAAAGTCTATGGTACAATCTTGTCGAACTTTGTCGGACGATTTATGTTGCACATATAAGTTAGATTATGGCATAATAAAACCATGAAGAAAAGAGGTGGGATGTATGCACGGAAAGGTAAAGTGGTTTAACAATGAAAAAGGTTATGGCTTTATCGAATACGAAGATTTAGACGATATTTTTGTTCATTATTCTGCAATCATCAAAGAGGGTTATAAAACTCTAAATGAAGGTGCTTTAGTTAATTTTAAATTAGTGGAAACATCTAAAGGACTACAAGCTATTGATGTAATAGAAGAACAAAAGGTATTGTCTAAATAAGGGTTTTTTTAAATGATATTTAGAAGGCTTAGTAGTGTGTAGTGTTTCAGTCTTTTATGGTAACTAATTTTTATATTATTGGTAGGAGCGTTCCTACTTTTTTGTTTCTCATTTTTATGATATACTTAAGTTAGGAGAGTGATAAGAATGAATTATACTATTAGAGGGGATAAGTTAGTTGTTACTAAAGCAATCAAAGAGTATATTGAAGAAAAATTAGGTAGACTTAATAAATATTATAGTGATGCCAGTAACATTGATTGCAAAGTTTTAGTAAGAAGTAAAAATAATTTACAAACAATAGAAGTTACTATTCCTTTAAATAAATTTATTTTAAGAGCGGAAGTATCAGATAAAGATTTATATGCAGCGATTGATTTAGTTGTGGATAAATTAGAAGGTCAAATAAGAAAAAATAAAACTAAATTAGAAAAAAGATATATTGAAGAAATACCAGAAATGGTTTTTGATGATGAAGTAGAAGAGGAAGAAGAAGA
>CANQGF010000081.1 GCA_947601485.1 uncultured Bacilli bacterium | reverse complement strand
AATTAATATGCCTATTAATTTAAATATTGCATATGCCGAATATCATTATCAGTCATAATGTTTAACACAACCTTTTAAAAAAGAATAATAATCCATTCCACTAACTTTTTCAATAACATATTTTAAAACCATTGAAGAAAAATCATTATATGAGCTAGCTTTATATTTTAGTTCTAAAGGATGTGTAGTAAATAAAATACTTTCAGCTTCTTCCCTAGATTTAGCTTCATCAACTCTTTTATCGGTACCTAATAATTTAAAGTTAAGTAAATCAAAAATAGTAATTCCCGATAAATTAGTAAATTGAGGAACATATTTAACTACATCATCTGATAAATTGATAAGTCCCATTTCTACTAATTTAAAAACAGTTACACCAGTAAATAATTTAGTTGTTGAAGCTAAATCAAAAATAGTATCATAATTCATTAAATTAGTATGTGGTATTAATGTATCATTATAAACTATTACTTCTTCTTGATTACCCACAACAAATTCATGTTGATAATTTTTAGTCCCAATAGTTATAACCATTCCCGGGGCACTTTTTTTAATTAAACAAAAATCTCTAATCTTTTCAATAACTTTTGAATCTTTAATAATTATATTTCGTAATTCATTTAAAGAAGCATCTGGATTTTTCTTTAATAAATTATCAATATAAAAAACTAAATTTTCATAATATGTTCTTGATACTAAATTTTTTTGAGAATTATCCGCATCAATATTTTGATTATTATATAAATTATCAATATAATTTGTATAATTCATAGTATTCCTCTTTCTTGAAGTATTAGTATAAAATATTTTAAAGAAACTGTCAATTTAGCTATTTTAAGAGTTTAATTTTTCAAGAATTGCTTTAATAAGCTCTATTCCTACTTGCTTTTCTTTATTAGTTTTAACTTCAATTAATTTAATTTCATTATTTACATTTTCATATAAAGCATAATATATTCTCAATTTTTTATTTTCATCTAACGTATTATCTGTATAAACAATATAATCTTTATTATCTTCATCATGATGATATGTAGCTATTACTTCACATAATACTTTTTTACCATCAGAATTCGTTTTTTGAAATTGCATTCTTTCCATAAAATCCTCATTTAGAACTTAAAATATGTCGAGCATAATTAAGAAAATGATTACACATTTGACTTCTTAATTCACCATAATATTTTTGCTTTTCTTCATAATCGTAACATCTTCGTGGTTCAAAATCTAAAGTTAATTCTAATATTTTAGGATCAACTTTAATACTTTCATTATTTTGTAAATTATGAAAAATTATTTGATACAAATTAAAACTAACAATAATTTTATCTTTATTTTGATTTATATCAATTAAATTAGTTAAATAACCACTTGCGTTATATTTATCCGCTACTTCTTGATTATTAAAAACTAAAGTATTTTGAAAATTAGTAAAGATTACACTTTTAACAAATTTTGGTAAACTACTTGTAGCATAATCTAAATTGGATGGCACATTTATAACATCAAATTTTTGTTTACTAAATAAACTATCAGTAATATGTTTTATATTTTCATTTAAAACACAACCTTTAATAGGAATAACTATTTGTCCCGTTGCATCTTCTAAAGTATTTGGCATAACTAAAATCTTATTTTTAACATCTTTTTTCAAATTAGCTAGCATTATTTCTTGAATTTTAATATTTTTATCAGCATAATTATTACTATCTTCACGCCAATTTAACTTAATTAAACCTTCAGGTAGTTGATAATAGCCATCTTCCATATTATTTTTTTGATATAGATAATTAAAATACATTAAATTTTTAGACATTTTTTCTTTAGTAATAACTACTAAATTTTCTTTATCAAAATAATAATTCATTAAAAGATTTGTTCCTAAAGGTAATTTATCTTGCCAAGTAAAAATATTTCCTTCAAGATTATTAACATTTTTAGTTAACACGCATTCACTATTTAGGTTATTAAAGAAAATATCTAAACCATTTTCACGATCTAGGGCAATAACAAAATTTAGGGGAATAAAATTTTTTAAAATTTGAAGGGGATCTATTTTATGTTCATCACTATAATCTTTAAAAAATTCTATCATATAGTTAATGGCGTTTTGATTATCACTTCGATTTAATATTTTAAAATAAGGATTTTTACCATTAATCGTTTGCGCTATAATAAAAGAAACAATACTTTGATAATAAGATAACTCTATTTTATCAGTCTTATCATTAACAAAAACATCACTTATACCATTTTCACTCAATGATAAAATAGTAAATTTTAATTTATACATATTATAAATATCTTTATCATTAAAATTATTACGACCATATTCTTTAAAAATAATAAATTTGTCTTCTAACTTTTCTATAGCATTTAAGAATTTTTCTTTTTCTTGGAAATTTAATTTTTGTTTTAAAAGATTATTTAATTGTTCTTTTAAAACTCTTTCTTCATCTTTATGATAAAAAACATAAACTGCTAAATTCTTTTCAATAATCGCTAAATCAGTTAAAACATAATTTAAATCTTTTCTTATTTTAATTTGGGCATTGGAAGGAAGAATTAGTTGATATTTTTCTAATTTTTCAATTTTTTCATCTAATATTTTAGCTTCTTCTTCATTTGTAAGATCTAATTTATAATTCCTACTTTGTAATAAATAATTATTAATTTTAGACTTATGTAATAATTCTTGATCAACACAAGAAGATAAAATTGTATCAAAAGCTTTAATTTCATTATCTAATATTGCTCTTAAATTTTTTAAAAATATTAAGTTCTCATCTTTTACTTCATTTAAAGCAATTAACCTTGCCGCGGCATCTTCTTGCATTTTAAATAAATCTCTTTCGTAAATATCTAATTTAATACTATTAATTAAATAATTTATTTTATTTTCACTATTTAATTCTTTTCTATTTTTTATACTAACAATATCTAATAAATAACCCATTATCATGACAATATTATTTCTTAATTGAATAGAAAAGAATCCCAAATTATTATTTGGAGTCATATTATTTATTTTATTTATATAATCTTTTTTATAAACATCGACTAAATTAATTTTACCAAAAGTTTCTCTCGTTGGTTTTTTAAAATTAGCTATTATTTTGACAGTTTCATCATTAAGAAAAAAATTAGTTTCCCCATTTTTAATTAAATTATCTTCCTTCATTTTTCACACTATCTACTTTCTTTTTATTTATTTTCATATTCTAAAATAGCTTGTAAAATACCACGATATGGTAATAAAGCACAATTCTTTCTATTACTTTGCTTATAAATATCTTGAAAAGCTAATGCTTCATTTAATCCCTCTTCGTCATATTCTTCTTCATCGCACATGTGATAAAAATTATTAATATATTCTTTAGCTTCCTTAATCGTTTTACCAATTAAATTTTTAATCATAATAGAAGTAGATGATGTGGAAATAGCACAAGCTTCACCACTAAATTTAATATCTTTAATCTTATTTTGTTCAAACTGAATATAAATATTTAAATTATCAATACAATTTGGATTTCTAGAATTAACTTTTTGATATGATGGATCATTTACTTCTTCTTTATGCATTGGATTTTGAAAATTTTCTAAAATAATTTCTCTACTCAATTCTTTATCCATTATTATTCACCTTTTCCTTAATTTAACGCATTTATTTTATGATGTCAATCATTATTTAAGTAATAAAAAAGTGATGTTGCCACCTGAATTGTACCCCAAAATTTAGACAAAAATAAAAAAGGTGGGTATGTGAAGAAACATAACTAATAAAGGTTATGTTTTTTTATGGTACAATAAAATTAAATTGGAGTGATAATAATGTCTAAAAA
>CANQGF010000080.1 GCA_947601485.1 uncultured Bacilli bacterium | reverse complement strand
AAAGAGAAAGAGATGCTGAAATAGTTTATCATAATGGATTAAAATATGCCAAAGAAGATGGATATAATGATGGCGTTGAAACAATGGTCAAAAATTTACTAAACACTAAAAAAGTACCAATCGAAATAATAGCTCAAGTTGCTAACTTAACTGTAGAAGAAGTAGAAAAAATACAAGAATCTTCTTCTCAAAAATAATAATAAACATTTTTATAATGTTACTTGAAAAGTAGATGCCTTTTCTTTTTAATTTGACTTGAATATCTTGTAGAAATTTAATATAATAAGTTTATTAAAACAAGTGAAAAAAGAGTAGTAGTATTTATTTTTATAAGTAGAGAATTAGTGGTTGGTGAAAACTAAATATAAAAATAATATGAACTTGCTTTTAGATGTTTTTGGTGATGCGTTATAATCATAAAAGAAAAAATTAAGGTGGTACCGCGGGATTACTCGCCCTTTAGATACCATCTTTTATTTTGCTTGGAGGTGTGAAAATGGAAAATTTAACTCGTATTGAAGCTGGGATTTTGGTTTTTTTAATCATTTTTGTTATTATTTTCCTGGGTGATTATTTCTTTGTTAAAAGAAAATATTTAAAGAAAAAGAAAAAAGGAAAAAAGCAAGAATTAATGGAAGCATCATATTTAGCTGCTAAATTCAAACTGAATCAAGAGAGTCTTATAAACAAAAAAATGTTAAAAATTTTTTCCATGATTAATGCTTTTATTATAGCAATAGTTTGTGTTACAGTTTTAGTTATTGATTGTAATGTTATTTTAAAATTAGTTATAGGCTTTATTTTGTTAATAGCGCTTATTTATGCAATATATGAAATATTAGGAAGATATTTAGAAAGGAATTTGAATAATGGAAAATAAAATAATTGAAAAAAAATGGCAAGATATTTGGGAAAAAGAAGGGGTTTTTCATGCGTTAACAGGAAGTGATAAACCAAAATATTATGTTTTAGTTGAGTTTCCTTATCCATCAGGATCAGGTCTTCATGTAGGACATGTTAGAAGTTATACCGCATTAGATGCATATTCAAGATGTATGCGAATGAAAGGGTATAATGTTTTATTCCCAATGGGATGGGATGCTTTTGGTGCTCCCGCTGAACAATATGCAATCAAAAATCATATTCATCCTAGCGTTGCGGTTAAAGAAAATATTAAAACATTTAAAAGTCAAATAAAGTCTTTAGGCATTTCCTTTGATTGGACAAGAGAATTTGCTACTACTGATCCCGAATATTATAAATGGACTCAATGGCAATTTTTGAAATTCTATGAACATGGTATGGCTTATAAAGCAAAGAAAAATATTAACTGGTGTCCAAATTGTAAAATGGGACTTTCTAATGAAGATGCAGCCGGTGGCGTATGTGAAAGATGTGGCAGTAAAGTTATTCAAAAAGAAAAAGAACAATGGATGCTTAGAATGAGTGATTATGCTGAAAGTTTAATTGATGGTTTAAAAGATACGCATTTTGCCGAAAAAATTAAATTAGGTCAAATAAATTGGATTGGTAAATCAGAAGGAGCAGAAGTTAATTTTAAAATTAAAGATACTGATGAAGTAGTAACTGTTTATACAACACGTTGTGATACTTTATTTGGTGCTACTTTTATGGTTTTAGCTCCTGAACATCCAATAATTGAAAAGCTAAGTAGTCAAATTAAAAATATGGATGAAGTAAGAAAGTATCAAGATTATGCTAAAGAAAAATCAACATTTGAAAGAACTGAACTTACTAAAGAAAAAACTGGGGTTAAACTTGATGGGGTAGTTGGTATTAATCCGGTAAATGGCAAAGATGTTGAAATTTGGATTGGCGATTATGTTATGATGGGTTATGGTACAGGTGCTATCATGGCTGTACCTGCTCATGATACACGTGATTATGAATTTGCTCAAAAATATAATATTCCAATTATTCAAGTATTAGAAGAAGTTACGGGTACATCTCATGAAAATGAATTTAAGAAAAATTCGATTGTAGCAGTAGTTTATGATCCAAAGAAAGATAAATATTTAACTATTAATTGGCATGATTTAGGTGGTCGCTTATTTATTGGAGGTACCATTAAAGAAGGGGAAAGCCCACTTGAATGCGCTATAAGAGAAATAAAAGAAGAAACTGGCTATACCGATATAAAGTTAGAATATATAACACCACTTATTAATCATCACTATTATGCTTATAATAAAGATAAATATTTTAATATTAATTCAACTGGTTTGTATTTTACATTAAATAGTGAAAATAGAGAAAATCAAAATTTAGATGAGGATGAAAAATTTGATGTTGAATGGGTAAGTAAAGAAGAAGTTTTAAATGATATTACTGATGAACTACATCATAAAACATTTGAATATATAATGACTCCTGGTGCAATGATTGGTGATGGTATTCATATTAATTCTGAATTTTTAGATGGTCTTAATAAAGAAGATGCCATTAGTAAAATGATTGAATTTTTGGAAAATAAAAAGATGGGTAAGAGAAAAGTCAATTATCGTTTACAAGATTGGATTTTCTCAAGACAAAGATTCTGGGGTGAACCAATTCCTTTAGTTCATTGTGATAAATGTGGTTGGGTCCCAGTACCATATAACGAATTACCTGTTTTACTTCCTGATGTAGTTGAATATGAGCCAACTGATGATGGTGAAAGTCCACTTGCGAAAATTACGGATTGGGTTAATACTAAATGTCCAAAATGTGGCGGACCTGCGAAAAGAGAAACCGATACCATGCCTAACTGGGCTGGCTCAAGTTGGTATTTCTTAAGATATATGGATCCACATAATAACGAAGCCTTTGCATCTCCTGAAGCCTTAAAATATTGGGGTAAAGTAGATTGGTATAATGGTGGTATGGAACACACAACAAGACATTTACTTTATGCAAGATTCTGGAATCAATTCTTATATAATATTGGTTTAGTACCTAATAGTGAACCAATCGATATTAGAGTATCACATGGTATGATTTTAGGATCTAATAATGAAAAAATGAGTAAGAGTAAAGGAAATGTTGTAAATCCTGATGATATCGTTAAAGAATATGGTGCTGATACTTTACGTTGCTATGAAATGTTTATTGGTGATTATGAAAAAGATGCTGCTTGGAGTATTGAGTCTTTAAGAGGTTGTAAACGTTTCTTGGATAGAGTAGAAAGATTACAAACTAAATTAAATGATAATAAAGGTTATACTGATGAAGTCCTTGCCAATAAAACTATTAAAAAAGTTACTTATGATTTAGAAAATATGAAATACAATACAGTGGTTTCATCATTAATGATTTTAACAGGTGCTTATGAAAAGATGCCTTCAATTACGAAAGATGATTATCGTTTGCTTCTTATTTTACTTAATCCAATCGCTCCGCATATTACAGAAGAATTAAATGAAGTTAATCATTTAGGCGAAATGATTTGTAAGAGTAGTTGGCCAAAGTTTGATGAAGCAAAAACTATAGACGAAGCAATTACTATTGGGGTACAAGTAAATGGTAAATTAAGAGGATCTATAGAAATTGTTAAAGATGAGGAAGAAGCATCAGTAATTGAAAAAGCTAAAAGTGATGCTAATGTTAAAAAACATCTTGAAGGTAAAGAAATAATTAAAACTATTGTTGTACCAAATAAAATTGTTAATATTGTTGTTAAATAAAGCTATTACTAAAAACTAGTAATAGTTTTTTAAATAATTATGAAATTTTTTACATATTGTAAATTTTTCAAATAAATTTTAATAAATTTTCAGGATAAAAAAATGAAAAATTTCAAAAAAATAATTTAGCCTAGGTAAAACCTAGGTTTGTTTAAGTTTAAATATAAAAAAACCGTGAACATAAATTCCTATTTGGATAGTAATAAATAACTAATTAATTCAGTAAAAAATTCTTCGATATTATTTGATAAGTGCTTTCGAATTTT
>CANQGF010000079.1 GCA_947601485.1 uncultured Bacilli bacterium | reverse complement strand
TTCAATTAATATGCCTATTAATTTAAATATTGCATATGCCGAATATCATTATCAGTCATAATGTTTAACACAACCTTCAAAATAAAAAAGAAGATGCTTTAAACATCCTCTTTCACTAATCTTTGGGTTTAAAAATAATGGTAAAGATAAATGAGAAGACCACCACCGATACAATAGCTATACCTGATGAACAAAGTAAATTAGAAAATAAACCTAATATACCTCCTTCAACATAGCCGGAAATACCAGCTGAATATAACATATGACCAAAATTAGCTATTAAAACAGTAGCTCCTGCCCCACATAAAGAAATAATTTTGTCATATATGCCAAAGAATGATAATAATGCTCCGATTACAGTAACAGCACTTGTAATATGACCTGGTGTAAGTTTAGTGTTATCTAACACTATTTGACAAATAAGACATACAGCACCTGCAAATAAAAAGGCATTTAGATACATTATAAGACCTCCAAACTAACAGCATGAGCAATAGCTGGAATAGGACTTTTTTGATTAACAAAAGTTTTACTATGGAGAGCACCCGTACCAATTATTAAAATTTTCTTATATTTATTAAGTGGTAAGATTTTATTAAATAAAACTAAAGGTAAGCAAGCAGGTCCTGAACCACCAGCATAAACTTCTTGACTTTTTAAATATAATTCACAACCAGCATCTAAATGTTTTTTAACATCTAAATTATATTGTTTTTTAGCATATTCTTTAAATAAAGTTGCGCCAAAACAACCTAAATCACCAGTTAGAATTAAATCGTAATAATTAAGAGATCTTTTTAAATCTTGTAAATGTTCATATAATGTTCTTGCTGCAGCTGGAGCCATTACCGCACCCATATTATTAGCATCCTTAATACCCATTTCGGTAACTTTCCCAATAGTGGCTGATTCAACTTTTATTTTGCCTTTCTCTTTTTCTAAAAGAGCACTAATGGCCGCAGTTGCTGTAAATGTTGAAGTATGAGGTCTTGGTGCGCCATATTCAATCGGATATCTAAATTGTCTTTCTGCTCCTAAATTATGACTAGATGTAATACTAATTACTTTGTGAGCATCTTTATCATTTAAAAACATACTTCCGACAATTAAACTTTCAGGAAATGTTGCACAAGCACTATATAATCCTAAAAAAGAAATAGGAGTATCTAATGCGGCATAACTAGTGGCACTTATTTGATCAAGTAAATCACCACCAACTAAAAGATCAATATCCATATTATTTAAATGATTTTTTTCTAAAACTTTTAAAATAACTTCTTTTTGCATTTTAGCTTGAGCTTTTTCAAAAGTTTTTTCTCCATAATAATAATCATTCATTTTAACATCTACTTTTTTAAGTCTACTATTACTTTCTAATGGTCCCGTTATCGTAAACCAATCATTTAAATAAATATTATTAAATTTTAAACTAGCCATATAAAACCACCTTTAATAAACATAAGAAAAAGGCACTTACGATTCCATATAAGATAACGGAACCAGCTAGTTTAAATATATTAGCCCCAATCCCTGTAATTAAACCATCTTTTTTATAATCTAAAGCAGCACTTTGAACACTATGAGCAAAACCAGTGGTGGGAATTATTAAACCACATTTACATTTAGCAACCCAATTATCAAATTTACCGAGTGCAGTCATGAATGTTGCAAAAAGGATTAGACTAAATGATAACCAAGCATAAGAGTCAACACGAGCAAGTCCAAATGATTCCATTAAGATATTTACTATAACTTCTCCTAAAAAACCAATAAAACCACCAACGAGAAAAGCAACGATAGCATTTCTTAATTTAGGTTCTTTGGGAGATAAGTTTTTAACCATCTTTTGATATTCTATTTTATTCATTTCTTTCACCATTTTTAGTATGAATAAAATATTTTCAAATTATACTTAACTTGTCAAATATTGTCTTAATTTAGCAATACTTTTCTTTTCATATCTAGAAACCATTACTTGAGTCATATTAAGTTTTCTAGCTACTTCACTTTGAGTTAAATCTTCAAAATATCTTGATTTAATAATATTTTTTTCATCGTCATTTAATACTTCAAAACTATCATTAATAAATATTTTAGTATCTAAATCTTCTTCTCTACCTAGACATTCATACATATTTTTTTCATCTTCATTATCATTATCTAAAGATAATATAACATTAGCACTATTACAAGCATAATTTATATCATCGATATTAATTTCTAAAAAAGCTGCTAATTCTAAATTACTAGGCACCTTGCCCATTTTTTGGGCTAATGTATATCTAGCACTCTCTATTTTTTTATACAAACTTAAAATATCTTTACTAACTTTAATATTTTTATTACTAGCTAAATTATACATTTCGCCAAATATATAATCATGAGCATAAGTGGAAAATTTAGTATTACCATTATGACAATAATTTTTTAAAGCTTTTAAAAGTCCTACTACGCCAGCTTGATATAAATCACTTTTATCTACTCCATAAAAATGACTGGCTAACTTCCAAATCATTTTTTCATTATCTTTAATAATAGCATCATAGTTCATTCTTACACTTTAATTAACTTTATTATATCTCCTTCCTGAAATCCCATCTTAATATGTAAGCATTTTAGACTTAATGCAAATTCTTTTTTGATACCACACAAATAGATATGACCCTTAATGCATCTAACCATACTCTTAACATTCATAAGGGCACTTATACCTATATTATCTAATTCCCTTATCTTTTCTAAATTAATAATGACTTCCTTTATTTGATGTTTTCTAATTACCGGAATAAGATAATTATTTATTTTGTAACTACTTTTCTTATTTAATGATCCTTCTAATCTTGCAAAAAAGATACCCTTATCATATTCTAAATCCATCTTTAACATTCATTCACCTGCTATTATAATATAGAACACATTTTATCTTTTTTAAACAACTTCGACAAATGATAGCAAAACTTATCAAAATAAAACATTTTTCTATAATTATTATCATATAAAAAAGAAAGAAGTAAAACCTCTTTCTTAATATTTAGATTTTATCCTTTTGTTACAGGCTTATAACATTAAAGAAAACTATCACTTCCAGAGTATGTAAGCCATAAGTACTATAGCAAATAATACTCTAACTTTGAAACACTTGAGACAGTACCAGTGATTTCGACTCCTCGGCAATTCACTTTGCAAGTTTCTCGGTATACTTCTTAAAACTCCATTTCTTATTAGAACAGATATTATTTAACGTCTTGTCCTTTGCTCTACATAGTTTCCTATACTTCATCGCAACTATGACATGAACTGACTTCTTGATGTTCAACTATATATCACTCTATAGATTACCTTTCTAATAAAACTTATAAGCATTTATTAGATAGCGTATTATCAAGGCCTCACACGGTAAATACTAACACTTTCATCTCATATATTAGCCACATTTACTATATAAACCTCGTGGGGTATCGGACTTCAGTGTGTATAGCAACTTCGTCCAGTTTATATAAACCTTAATATGTGATTTCTGTCCGTCGAGCCAAGACCTTGTCTCCAACTTTTTTCTGATTCTACCCCATGATAGTCACCCTCGTTTTCAGCTAACGATTCCTCCTACCAAGTTTACAGGCAACCTAGTTTTAACACATGCGTGTCACACTATAAAAAAGAAAGAAGATTAACTTCTTTCTTAATTTCTGACTATCAACCTTTCGACGCTGCCCTATAACATTGTAATGAACTACTACTACCAGAATAAGTAGACCAGCCGGATCCACAATAATATTCTGTCCTCGATCCACTTGAAACAGTACCGGTGGATGTTGATGAATAACATGACGAATTGCATGTTGACAAGGTATCGTACGAATCTCCTAAAGAACATTCATAATAGTCTTCGTTTCTGCAATTTGAACCACTAGTATTATAAGCACATGTACGTCCTATCTCAGTACTGCACTGAACGTGGCGGGTACACGTACTGCCTTCGTAACAGTCACCGTAATCAAACTCAGTAAACGTTCCGGATATCTCAGGAGCGCACTTTAGCGCTACCCCTGTAGTCGTTCCTCGTCCCGTTGTCGGCCATCCCAGACTTGAGCAATCAGACTCGGAACACCAAACAGTAGGGTTATCACCTAATCCCACACAAACGTTATATGTAACGGTCCCGTTCCTTACCAACGTACCCCATGCACGGCACTGCTCGGACGATGAAACCCATGTAAATCCACTTTTGCATTCGCAAATTTTTCGAGTTGCTGATGTACATGTTCCAGTTTTTCTCGTTTCGCACGCACTTTTAGCAGATGATTGCGAACTATATTCTTTAGATCCTGTTGCACTACATGTATAATACGTAACACTTCTCTCCCAACTTTGACTAGAGGCATAAGTTGTACATATATATCCTCCGGATGAAGATCCCCTCGATGTATCATATACTTTAGATCCTATCGGACATGTATAAGATGAATCGGTTGTTTGAGTTGCTGTGTTTGTTCTATTTTCTGCTGATACTCTCCCTGATGCATCGGTTACTCTTCCTTCTATGGTATATGAAGTATTATCATTTAAACCAGTTACTTTACAATTACCACT
>CANQGF010000078.1 GCA_947601485.1 uncultured Bacilli bacterium | reverse complement strand
TATTTAATATAGCTGCTTTAAATATTCGATCATAACTTAAACCAAAGAATTCTTTTGTATCAGTCTTCATATTTTACATCACCTCCGTTTCTTTTTAATAGTAGGAAGTTTTACTCCCTCTACTAATATATATCGCGCGTGAGTGCTGATTTCCTTCTTTTTGAATGAAATTTGTTTAAAAAAATTACATAAAAAAGAAAAGATATACTTTCAAATATATCTTTTCCCGGATTAAGTTTATGATGGTTTTTATGACTTTTCCTTGTCATTTTTTATCCTTTTGTAGCTGCCCCATAACATTGGAGAGAACTTCCACTCCCAGAATAGGAATTCCAACCGGAAGGACAATAATAGTTTCTGTTGACCTCCCTCGAGACAACTCCATCAGAGAAACATTCCCTCTCGCAATTTTTAAGAGTCGACGAAATCGATAATTCAGTCGATCCGACTTCACAGACATATAATCCTCTCGCTTCCCACAAGGCATTACTCACAGTACACATACTCTCGCACTTCTCCCGGCTCGTTAAGCCATTCCCACTTGCCGAATCGTAACCACTCTCACTCCTCAGTTTACATACGAACTGCCCGTTACCCCCATCCTCGCACTGAGCGTGATAACCGGCAGCAGCGCACCGCGAGGCGACAGACGACCTATCCGTACCCCAAATGTAAAATGCTCCTCCCTCCCTAAAACACGCATACACCAACGGAGAATCGCAGGTACCTCTCTTGGCATTCCCACAAGCTTCTTCAGCATCGGCTTTTGAACTATATTGAGCACTCGTTTCAGTACATGTATAGTATGTAGTCTCATCATACCATCCTTGTTTTGATGCAGATGCAGTACATATATATCCTCCGGATGATGATCCTTTCGTCGCATCGTATACTCTTGTTCCTATTGAACAGGAATATGATGTATCTGTCGTTTGAGTCGCTGTATTTGTTCTATTTTCTGCTGATACTCTTCCTGATGCATCTGTTACTCTTCCTTCGATAGTATACTCTGTTCCATCATTTAAACCTGTTACTGTGCATGTATCTCCAACTTGTGTAACCCAAGTATTTTGGGTAGTGGCTTTACATTCATACTTAACTACACCACTTCCTGTATCTCCATCTGTACCTTCTACTTTGACTGTGATACTACTTGTATCTTTAGTTGTATATGTTACTTTACTTACTGTTGGATTATTTAAATCTAATGTTATGGATGCTTCTTTTCCTACTGATATATTATTTGCTCTATCTTTTAGGAAAGCATACATCTTTTTTATTCCTTCACTATTTTCTAATAAAGGTGTTGTTGTTTCTGCTTTGGTTGTATTAGATACTTCTACCCAACTTCCATCACAATTATCTTTATTTGTACTTATACAATAACTTACAACATCTGTTGCGCTCCACCCTATGTTATATGTTACGTTTACTTTATGTGTAAAACCACTATTTAAAGTTTCATTATTTTCTTTTGATCCAGTTATAGTAAATGTATTTACCACTGGTACATCATCATCTTTGGTAAAATACAAATCACAATATGATGTTTGAGTAGTTTGCAATGTTATTTTACCATCTAGACTTTGACTTACTATACTACTTGGTATTTCATTATTATCAGAGTCAAAGCATTTAGTTTTATCTAGATTTAATAAATATCCCTTGGTTGGAAATGATGTATCGCTAGACATTACATAATTACCTGATCCATCGTCTTTATATATTGCAAAACTACTTTGTTTTTTTGTTTCTTTTATAACATTAATTTCTCGTTTAGTATTAGGTTTAATTATTACAAATAAACCTAATATTATTAGCAAAATAATAATTAATTTAAAATAATTCTTTTTTATTCTCATCTACAACATCTCAATTCTAAACAAATTATAATATTTATTTTTTTGACATATTTTTATATACAAAACAACTCTTGTATATTTTCTTCTTGTTTAGTTTTTTATGAGAAAATTTTTAAAGTGAGAGTTTATGAATATTAATAGGATTAAGGATTTACGGGAAGATAGAGATTTGTATCAGAAAGATGTAGCTAAATTTTTACACATAAAACAACAACAATATTCAGAATATGAAATTGGAAAAAGATTGATACCTATTGACTACTTAAGTAGATTAGCAGATTATTATAATGTTTCTATTGATTATTTATTAGGAAAAACAGACGAAAGAAAACCCTACCCCAAAAGTAAGGTAGGGAGTTAAATTTTGTTGATAACTTGATAGTTTTCAACAATTTTTTCCAAAGGTATAGCACAATTAGCGGGACTTGATGAATATAAATATGTTGCTTTTATTTTAGTTTTGGGATAAATATACTTATTATATAATTCATAAGATTTTTTACCTAAAGTATAAATATATTTTATATTAGTAATATTCAATAATTTATTTATATCATTAACTTTAATATTTTTAATGGAAGAATCAGAAGAACCATTTATTTCACAAGATTTAATTGTATCCCATAAAGCTATTTTATGTTTAGTTAAAAATTCTTTTTTAGCTTCAATCGAATCATCTTTAATTTTATCATTAAAAACGATTTCTAAAACATGCCAAAATCTATTTTGAGGATGCATATAATAAAATTCTTTTTGTCTTGATACAACTGATGGCATACTACCTAAAATAAGTATCTCACTATCACTATTATAAAATGGTTTAAAAGGATGAACTACTTTACTCATTTTTGCTATCCTTTATTAAAGATTTTACTTCTTCAGTAGATACATCAATCATTTTAATTTCTAATAAATCATTGTTTATTTCATTTTGATACTGACTAATCAATAAATTAACATCTTCTATTGTCTTTTTACTATGATCAAGTACTGGAACAACTAAAATTAATTTACTTTTAATTTTATTTAACTCTTCATATATACTAATAAATTTTAAATAATAACTAGTATTATATTTAATATATTCTTTAGGATTACAAGTTACTTCATAAAATGTATGTACATTATCATCAATTATGGCGGCATCAAAAAGAATTTTACGAAAAGCAATCGCTTCATAATTATTTTTTATTTCTACATTATATTTAACATTAGGAATATTATTTAATAATTTATTTAAGGCTAAAATATCTAAATATTTACTATATAAAGTTCCATGTTTAGATTTTGCTATATCAGTAACACTATTTTTATTTACTAAATCTTTAATATCATTAGATCCACTTATAATATAATTATAAACAATATTATTATTAACAATTTTACTTATTAACATATTATTTTGATTTAATAAATTATCTTTTTCTTCTTTAATTTGTTTAATATTTTTCTTTAAGGAAATAATCTTTCCAATATTAAAAGAATCAAAAGAATCATATAGCACTAAAACAATTAAAAATGCTATACCAATTAAGATATGATCATTAAAATGATAATTATTATTTATAAAACTAATAACAATTAAAACAGCTATAAATATAATTAATAGGATGGTTAAAATTTTTGAATATAAATTGTTTTTCATTTTCTACCTCACTCTTAATTAAAGCATTTTTAAGGCAAGTTCTAAAGCTAAATAAATTATTTTTTCTTTATCATCTAATCTATCTAAATTTCCTAAACTTCTTTTATCCCATTTAACATTATCTAAATTATCAGCAGCATAAAAAAATTGAAATAAATCTTTTCCTCTAAATTTAGCAACTGCATGCATAGCGGATGCTTCCATATCAACACATATACAGCCTTGTTCTTTACGTTTTAAAACTTTATTTTTTGTTTCTCTATAAGGAGCATCAGTTGTCCATACTTTTCCTTCATGATAAGAAATATTATTTTCTTTTAAAATGTTAATAAAATCATTTTTATATTTTTGATTTATCACTATTTCATCAGATGCTGGTAAATAATGATAACTAGTTCCTTCATCTCTTATGGCAGCATTAGGGATAATTATAGCTAAATCTTCAATTTTTTTATCTAATACCCCACAGGTACCAAACATAATTAATTTATCTAACCCCATCGCCATTACTTCTTCATAAGAAACTGTACAAGCTGGGGCCCCTACTCTTGACATAAATAACGCAAAAGAAACATTTTTATAGGTAATTTTATAAACTGGCACTCTTTCATTAGCATTTCTAATTACAGCAATTTCTTGAGCATTAAAAGCATTAACAAAACGGTCCATTAGTTTTCTTGAAAAACAAGTAATTCCTACTTTAGGAAAATTAGATACCTTCTCTTCAACATCACTAGGTTCAAAAGTAGACTCTTTTACTTCATCATAATCACATAAAACCATATTTATCACCACAACTAAATTATATCATACTTTATATTTTTTTTGATTTTTGGAAATATTTTTTTAATGTCTTGCTCTCTGAGTATTAAACTTTCAATATAAAAGGATAAAAGATTAAGATTAAAAAATAGCTAGCAGAAGCTAGCAAAATCACTTAGGGTAACGTATAACGTTCTCCTACAAATATTTTATCATAATTGAAAAATTAAATACAATAATTATTTTAAAAAGTCAGGATAAAAATACGAATTAAAAAGAGAAAAATAAGCAAAGCCAGTAATTATCTAAAAAAATAGCAACTTTTCTAT
>CANQGF010000077.1 GCA_947601485.1 uncultured Bacilli bacterium | reverse complement strand
GAGCATTAGACTACGGATCTAAAGGTTAGGGGTTCGACTCCCTTTGGGTGCACCATTTAAATCGGGAAGTGGCTCAACTTGGTAGAGCACTACATTTGGGATGTAGGGGTTGCAGGTTCAAATCCTGTCTTCCCGACCATTAAAAAATAAACCTTTAAATAGGTTGAAATTAAGAAGTACACAATAAAAAAATTGATGTACTTTTTATTTTTTTGATTTTTAAAAATGGTACTGGATGTATAAAATATCCATTAGAGAAGAAGAAAAAGAGGTGAAATTAATGAGAATAGATATGATAATAAATGAACTATTAAAGAAGGTTGAATATTCAGGATTATGGATTGAAACTATCAACCTTAAAGAACTTGACAAGAAAAGCCAAAATCGTTTATAATTTTCATTGTTAGAAGGTGGTTCAAATGTATAATGATCGAATTTATTTGACTCCCAATGATATATTAGAAAAAGAATTTAAAATTGACGCTAGGGGCTATCGTCCTCAAGAGGTAGATAAATTTCTTGATATAGTAATTCGTGATTATACTGAATTTAATTCTATAATAAAAAAATTAGAAAAAGACATTAAAGATTTAACCGATGACAATAGTAAATTAAAACATGAAATCATAACTTTAAAAGAACAACTTGAAATAAGTAAATCTAATGAAAATAAAACTAGTACTATTAATAACGTTGATTTATTAAAAAGAATAAGTCAACTTGAAAAAGTAGTATTTGGTAAAGAAAATTAATATTTAGACAAATGCTGCATTAGAAAGTAATGTAGAGGAAAGTCCATGCTCACACAATCTGCGATGATTGTAGTGTTTGTGCTTAAGGAAAAAATAACTTAAGGTAGTTATAAACTAACGGCTTTGAAAATATCTTTAATAGATATGAGTAAAAATAAAGTGCCACAGAAACGTAGTTGCTTGGTGACAAGCAAATGAAACGCGGTAAACCCCACAAGTGAGAAACCCAAATTATGGTAGGGGAGTTATAAAAAAGGAAATGAACTTTTTTATGAATGCATATTGCATAGATAAATATTTGTCACTTTTTATAAAAGTACAGAACATGGCTTATTAATATTAATTTTAATTAAGGAGTGAAAAATTTTGGAAGAAATTGCCGAACTTTTAAAAGAAACAAGACAAGATGCTGGCTTGGAACTTTCTGAAGTTAGTAAAGACTTAAATATAGATGAAATATTTTTGCAAAATATAGAAGAAGGAAAAATAGGTTCATTTAAAGATGTTTTTCTTTTAAAAAATTATTTTTTTGATTATGCTAAATACTTAGGATTAGATGCAGATAAAATAGTTGATGAATTTAATGAATATTTATTTGAATATACTTCAAGAATTCCAATTAAGGAATTAGAAAAAACTATTGAACTTAATACTAAAGAAGATAATGAAAAGAAAATATCATCACCATATACTACAACTAAAGTAAAAAACAATAAATGGCTATACGCTTTATTTTATTTACTTTTATTAATATTAATAGGTTTAACGATTTTTTGGTCGATTAATCAAATAAATAGTTAATAAGGTAGTTAATATTTTTTAATAGAAAGTAGTGATGGAGTATGAAAATGAATTTACCTAATAAGATAACTATTGCAAGAATAGTTTTAGCAATAATAATGATAATTTTATTATTAATCCCATGGTATGATTTAGGCATTAAATTTCCTGAATATTATATTAATGGTTCAGTTATTAATTTAAAATATATTATTGCTGGCGTTCTATTTCTGATTGGTTCAATAACAGATTTTGTTGATGGCTATTTAGCTAGAAGTCGTAATATGGTTACTGATTTTGGTAAAGTTGCCGATGCAATAGCAGATAAAATTTTAGTTAATGGATTACTTATTATTTTAGCTTATGACCGAATGATATCTGTTTTAATTCCTGTTGTAATTATAACACGTGATATCATAGTCGACTCATTAAAAATGATTTCTGGAGAAAAAGGAAAAGTTGTAGCAGCAAGTAAACTTGGAAAATTAAAAACCATTTGTATGATGGTTGGCCTTACATTAGTATTATTTGGTAATTTTCCATTTGTTTATTTAAATTTTCCAGTAGCAATGATTTTTGTTTTAGCGGCCACTATTTTATCTGTTATAAGTGGTTGTGAATATTACTTTAATATAAAAAATTTTATAAGTAAAAATTAATGCTTAAGCCTTATTTTAAGGCTTTTTATATGTCAAATTTTAGTAAATCAAATTTAATAAATTTTCAACTATTTTTTATAGTGATATAATTAAGTTAGCTGGTAGGTTAAAATGAGTAGTAAAGTAGATAAAAAGCATATAATTAAAAGTCGTCGTTTTTTAAGAAACAAAAAAAAGATAATAGCAGTGGGAATTGCCATGATTTTAATGCTGATTATCTTAATTTTAAGTCTTTTAGTTCCTAAAATAAAATTTGAATATGAAGGAAAAACTATTCAAAATATTAATCTTGGTGAAGATTATAGTCTTTTAAAAGTTAAGGCTTACTATCAAAATTTTTTTGAGAAAAAGGAACTAACTATCAAAACTTCTGATAATGTTAATCCGGATAAAGTAGGTCGTTATTTTATTACTTTTGAAGCTAGTTTTAATGGTAAAAAAAAGAAAATAATCCAAGTCGTTAATGTTATTGATAATGTCAAACCTGAAATAACGATTAATGGTAATGTTACAGTTTGTAAAAATGGTGAAAACATTAATTTTAACGCCACTGCTACTGACAATTATGATGGTGATATAACTGATAAAATAAAATATCGTGTTAGTGGTGAAGTAGTTTATCTTACTGTAGAAGATAGTTCAGGAAATAAAACGGAAATAAAAAGTTCTTTAAAATATCTCAATAATGAAAAACCTACTATAACTTTAAATAGTTCTGAAACAATTTATTTAAATCTAAATGAAAAATATGAAGAATATGGTGCTGTTGCAAAAGATTCTTGTGATGGCGATATTTCAAAAAATATTAAAATTTCTGGCAATGTTGACGCATCAAAAGAAGGAGAATATGAAATAAAATACGAAATTAAGGATTCAGATGGAAATAGTACTTCAAAAACTAGAAGAGTGGTAGTTCTATCTAAAGAAGATGATCCTAAAAATTATGTAACTGATGGTACTATTTACCTAACATTTGATGATGGCCCAGGTAAATATACGGCTGAAATTCTTGATATTCTTGCCAAGAATAACATTAAAGCAACCTTTTTTGTAACTGGACAGTTTCCTAAATATTACGATTTAATTACGCGAGAATATAATGAAGGACATACTATTGGTATTCATACTTATAGTCATAAATGGAACATTTATAGTAGTGTTGAAACTTATTTAGATGATTTTAATAAAATTGAAACAATTATTTATGAAAAAACGGGCATGCACCCTAAATATTTTAGATTTCCGGGTGGCTCATCAAATACGGTAAGTCGTAATTATTGTGATAAAATTATGACTAACCTTGCAAAAGTCATGGAAGATAAGGGCTATACTTATTTTGATTGGACTTTTGATAGTTGTGATACCTGTAAGAATAATTCAAAAGAAGATATCCTAAAAATGGTAAAAACATATCTAAAAGGTAATGGAGATTATATTATTTTAATGCATGATATAAAGGAAAATACTAAAAAAGCTTTGCCAGAAGTAATTGAGTATGCTAAAAGTAGAGGTTATGTTTTTAAAGCAATCGATGAAAATACTCCAGTTAAACATTTTAAAATTGCCAACTAATAACCCAAACCAAAGTATTTTTGTTTCATAATATACAATAGAAAGGAAATAATTTTATGGAACAAAAGAAATTTGAGTATACTCAAGATACTACTTATGATGGAACAATGAACATGGGAATGGATATGAATATGGGTACTATGGGTGGTTGCTGCGATATGGGTAATATGATGCCTAGTCAAACAATGATGTGTCAACCAATTCAAGAATGTCCTCAAGAAAGAGTATGCCATAGATATATGTGTTATGAAGTTCCTCATATTATGCCATGCAATACTAGAATTATAAATCATCACATATATAGACATACATATCAACCATGTTATACAACTTGTGAAGAAAACGTTGTATCTAATGTTTACGATAGAAAATGTTGTTTTTAGAAAAGTCTCTTATAGAGATTTTTTTCTTTTATTTTTAATAATTAATATTTAGTTAGAAACGATTATTTCGCTTTTGCTTGGCATATTTTAATAAATAAGTTATAATATTTATAGATAATTTAGAGGTGACAAAATGAAATATTTTAATGATAAAAAAATTATGGCATTAGCAATTATATTATTAGTATTTACACTGGTATATTTTATCACAGTTAATAAGATATCTTATGCTTTTACTAATGATTATGACGCAAATTTCTATCATGAACAAGTTTTAAATGTTATTGAAGATGGTGCTAAAAAATATGCTGAAGACATAAAAAAAGAATTCACTGATGAAGACGTAATAAAATATGTAACGGTTCAAGAATTAATTGATAATAATTATTTAATTCCTGACGAAAATGGTAATATAAAAGATCCGCTTAATGAAAAGGAAACTTTTAATGCTCGCAAAGTAAAAATAAAAAAGGAAGGCAATTCTTATACTATTGAAATTGAGAAGTCAGTTTAAAATTTAAGTAAAATTAATGTAAAATTTACTTTAAAGATTGTATTATCACAAAAATATTTAGTAAGATAGTATTGTAAGGAGTGATGACTATGTTATACCCGTCAATCGATAAACTACTTAATATTGTTGATTCTAAATATATGCTAGTTCATGTTGCTTCAATAAGAAGTAAGCAAATGCAAGAAACCAATCATTATCAAATGAGAATGAGTAGTTATGTTAGTAAAAAAGATTTAGGCAGAGCACTTGAAGAACTTGAAAACGGTTTAATAAAAGTTGTAAAAAAATCAAATTAAGCCTAAAAAGTGCTTGATTATCTATAATTAATATGATAAGATAATCATGTCCTTTGGGGGATTAGCTCAGCTGGCTAGAGCACCTGCCCTGCACGCAGGGGGTCGCGGGTTCGAATCCCACATCCTCCAC
>CANQGF010000076.1 GCA_947601485.1 uncultured Bacilli bacterium | reverse complement strand
GCCGATTTTTAATTGTATTTACTTTTGTCTTTTAATTACTTAAATTGTTAGTTGTATTTACTTTGAGAATTCACCTTCTTTAGTCTTTAGGTTTCATTGTTGGGAATAATATAACATCTCTTATTGAGTCACTTTCTGTAAATAACATAACTAGTCTATCAATCCCATAACCAATTCCACCAGCTGGTGGCATACCATATTCTAGGGCTTCAATAAAGTCCATATCAATATCGTTGGCCTCATCATTTCCTAAGTCTCTTTCCTTAAGTTGACTTTCAAATCTTTCAAGTTGGTCGATTGGGTCATTAAGTTCTGTATAAGCATTAGCAAATTCTTTTCCACCAATAAATAATTCAAAACGATCAACAAATCTTTCATCTTTTGGATTCTTTTTAGTAAGGGGACTAATCTCTATTGGATGACCATAAAGAAAAGTTGGATCAATTAAAGTTTCTTCCACATATTTTTCAAAGAATAAATTAATGATATGCCCTAAAGATTTTTGATGTTCTTCCACTGGAATATGATGTTCTTCACATAATTTTAATAATTCATCAATCGATCTTTCTTCAGTAAAATCAATGCCTGTTTTTTCTTTAATTGCATCGGTCATACTAACTCTTTTCCAAGGACCAGCTAAATTTATATCATGATCGGACCAATGGAAAGTCATTTTATGAAAAACTTCATTAGCTACAGTTTGAAACATTGCTTCAGTAAGTTCCATCATACCTTCTAAATCAGAATAAGCAAGATATGCTTCCATCATTGTAAATTCAGGATTATGTTTTGGATCCATTCCTTCATTTCTAAAAGTTCTTCCTATTTCATAAACCTTTTCCATACCTCCAACTAAAAGTCTTTTAAGAGGTAACTCTAAAGCTATTCTTAAATACATATCTAAATCAAGAGTATTATGATGAGTAGCAAAAGGTCTAGCGGCAGCACCAGTTAAAAGAGTTGTTAAAATTGGTGTCTCTACTTCTACAAAACCACGATTATCCATAAAATTTTGAATACATCTAATAATTTTAGGTCTAATAAAAGCTATTTCTTTAGCTTTATCATTCATTATTAAATCGACATAACGTCTTCTATATCTTTCTTCAATATCAGTAAGACCATGAAATTTTTCTGGTAAAGGACGTAATGCTTTAACTAAATGAGTATATTTAGTAGCGTGGATTGTTAAAGCTCCCGTATTGGTCTTACAGACCCAACCATTAATTCCAATAATATCACCAATATCACAAGATTTATATAATTCATATTCACTTTCACCAACATCGTTAATACTAATATATATTTGTATATTACCAAATTTATCTTGAATATCCATAAAGCCAGCTTTGCCACTTCTTCTTTTATTCATAATACGGCCAGCAATAACAACTTCATTTTTTTCATCTTCTAATTCTTCTTTAGTATAAGAAGCAAATTTTTCCGTAATTTTTTGAGAATCACTTGTTACATTAAAACTATGACCAAAAGGATCTATTCCTAAATTTCTCAAATCTTCGGCTTTTTGTCTTCTCACTAATTCTTGTTCACTAAATTCACGCATAAAAATCACCTAGTGAAATTATATCATAAAAAAACAGCCTTTCAAAGAGAAGACTGTTATTTATTAATTAGATTTTATACATTTTTGTTTTATTTTTTGTAACTACATATGCTCCAACAGCAATAATTGCTATAGTACCTAGAGCAACAAATGGTAGTGCAGATCCAGTATCTTTGTTATCACTTGGTTGATCACTAGTATCAACAACATTAGTAGAAACAATACTATTTCCATCACTAACATCAATTCTTGTAGTTTCTAAATCAGATTTTTTATAAGTGAATTTAAATAAATCACCTTCACCAGTAACACCAGGTGATTGTAAAACAGCTGTCCAAACATTGTTTGATTCGCTATAACTTAAAACTTCCCAATCACTTTCAGCAATAGTATCAATAGATGCAACTTCTGCTCCATCAACTTCTGTTAAAGTAATATCAACATTGTCATAACTTTCTCTCTCATCAATATCATAAGTTACTACACATGTACTATAACCATTAGTATCATAAGCAGTACAAGAAAGCTTAATTCCTAATGGTTCAGCATGAACTGATAAAGGAACAATTAACATTATTGAAACAATTAATAGACTTAAAAACTTCTTCATATTCTCCTCCTACTCTCTATTATGCCAACATTATATCATAAAAATACAAAAAATTACAATAGAATAAAAATTTTTTATTAAATTGTGTAAAATTGTGTTATTATATATAATATAGGGAGAAGTAAATATGAGTAAGATATTATTTCAAATTGAAAATAAAATGCTTATTGCAAGTGAAAGAAAAAGAGTTAGACAAGAAGAAAAAGCCCTAATTAATACTAATATAATTAGTAAAGATGAATTACTATTTAGTGATGAATACATTAATGCTAATCCTACTCTTTTACGTAGTTTTCTTAAAGAATTAATAAATAACTATAATATAGATACATTAGTAATTAAAGATAATAATATTGTATCTTTAATATTAAATATTATAACTAATATTGATAATGTAAAAAAATTGTATTTATTAGAAGAAGTTACTATTACTTATAATATATGTGAATTGATTATCAAAACTAATTCTATAAATTATGTTTCCTTATATAATATTCCTATCTTTTTATTAGAAATGTTAGATAGAGAAAAAATTAAAGTTGATTCTCGAAATGAAATTTTATTTGAAAGTAAATTTATGGAAGATAACCGTTTAGAAAATTTCTCATCCATATATTATAAAACTAGTTTAAATCTAAACTTTCCAATATCTAGAAAAGATGAAGAAGATTTTATAACTTTTTTAAATATTAATAAATATTTACGTTCAATTTACATAAATAAAATTAATAAAAATGATTTAGAAAATATTTTAGATATTTTAGAACAACAAAAAATTAAAAATATTAAAATTTACATTGAACAAAATATTAATGATTTAGAATTAATAGAATACTTAAAAAAATTAAATAAAAAATTTGCGAAAACCAATGGAATTAAATTTAAAATTGATTATAGTGAAGATTATTTAGAAAGTAATTTAATGGGTCAAATTCATTTAAATACTATTAAAACGTGTATTTTTGTTTCTTTATTTTTAGTAAGTGCTGTTGTCTTTTATGTCTTTTATTTAAATTATTCATCAATGAAAAAAGTTGAATCAATTCAAGAAGATATTTCTAAAGCTATAGCTAACAAAAAAGATGAAGAAGATGAAAATACTGATATTATTGAAGATAATCCACAATTTGATTATGAGCAAAAAGAAATATTAGATGAATATAAAGGATTACTTGATATAAATAAAGATACTGTAGGTTGGTTAAAAGTTAATAATACTTATGTTGATTATCCTGTTGTTCAAGCTAGTGATAATGACTATTATTTAAAAAGAAATTTCAAAAAAGAAAAAGATTATAATGGATGGATTTTTATGGATTATCGAGCAAACCCTATTACATTAAGTCGAAACACTATTATTTTTGGTCATAATATGTATTATAGTGGAGTTATGTTTGGTACTCTTTATAAAGCTAAAAATGCTAATTGGTATAAAAATCCTGAAAATCAAATTATTACATTCGATACTTTATATGATAAAATGAAATGGCAAATTTTCTCTATATATGTTATTCCAAATACTGATGATTATTTAATAGCTAATTTTAGTAATGATGAAAAATTTCAAGAATATATCGATATGATAACTTCAAGAAGTAAATATGATTTTAATATTCCAGTTGCATCTGATGATAAAATACTAACTTTATCTACTTGCTCTGGTAATGATGCCACCGATAGATTAGTTATACATGCTGTATTAATAAAAGAATAAGCGATAATTTAATCGCTTTTTTTAACATATTTTTCCATTTGTTCTAAATTAAGTTGTAATCTTAAATTTTTAGGATCTCTTATAATTGCTTCACTTACATAATAGAGGGCTTCTTCATAATAACCTAAATAAAAAGCACAAATACTTATTAAATCATAAGGAAAACTATTCCAAGCAAATTCTTCATTTATATAAGTTTTGCTTTTACTAGGAATTTCTAAAGCTCTTTTTAAATTGATGTAAGCATCTAAATAATTTTTTTCTTCATAATAGATATATGCTAGTTCAATATAACTTTCTCTTAAGTATGGAGCTTCATCTATTGCTTTTAAATACCAATTTTTAGCTTCTTCACTTTCTTTTTTAGCATAATAACATCTAGCAATAAAACGCATGGAAGCACATCTTTCATCTTTCCATGTAGCTTTCTTTAAGGAAAGATGTTTTTTTAATGTCTCGATTGATTTATCCCACATTTTATAATACATATATTCTCTACCTAAATAATGCATGTTACGATCATCTTCAGGATCTTCTTCAACACTTAATTCTAAAAGTGGTAAATAACTACCTCGCGATTTAGTTCGATCAGGATAGTGATTTACAGTTATACCTTCACAATATATTTCTTGTTCTTTTACTAAAGGAGTTAATACTTCATGTACGGGATGAGTCCATTTATAAGCCCCATTTTTATGAATTTTATTAATTAAAAAGGAAGTTGCTGGATTACCATATTCATCAAATGACCAATTATAGTTATATCTTAACCTAGTTACTTCATCATTCCAACACGCTACTACCTTTTCTTTCCAACCTGCTTCAAAAACCTCATCTAAATCTGTACAAACGCAAATTTCATATTCGCGAGGAATTAATGCAAGCGATTCATTACGAGCTACATCAAAACGCCATGGTTTAATTTCTTTAACATGAACTTCTGCCCCTAACTCTTTAAGTAATTTAACGGTATTGTCAGTTGAACCTGTATCAAGAACAATGACTTTATCAGCTTCTTTCATTGAATCATACCATCTTTGAACAAATTTTTCTTCGTTTTTAGTAATGGCATAAACACAAACTTTATAATCTTTCAAAAATTACACACCTTTCTTACTTATTTTATGCGATTATAAAAAGGAAAGTTACCCATGAAAAAATCCACAAATGTGGATTTTTTACTTAACTTACGCTGCCGCTGCTGGGCCTGTCGGACCTGTTGGGCCAGTAGCTCCCTCTGGGCCTGTCGGACCTGTTGGGCCAGTAGCTCCCTCTGGACCGGTTGGACCTTCAACGCCTTGTATTCCTTGTGGACCAGTAGC
>CANQGF010000075.1 GCA_947601485.1 uncultured Bacilli bacterium | reverse complement strand
ACAAATGCCACAAAATATTGTGATTTGTATTTTGCAAAAGATGATGATGTACCAGTAGTAAATACATTTACTATAACAGGAACAAAAGAAAATAATGAAATATTAAATAGTGGTTTTACACACAAAACAAATGTAACATATAACATCGGTTGGAGTGCAACTGATGTAGTAAGTTATTGTATAAGTACAAATAAAGATAACTGTGATGGAAGTTGGGTAAATGTAAGTGGTACAAGTGTCAGTCCAACAGAACCAGTGTTAGATAGTACAGAAGGTAAGAAAACAAGATATGCTTTTATCAAAGATAGAGCAAATAATATATCAGTAGGTAAAGAAGCATCCATAACATTAGATTTAAATAATCCAACAGTAAGTAAAGTAACATATGTAAGTAAAGATACAAGTAGTATCACAGTCAAAGTAGAAGGTACAGATGGAGATACAGGAAGTGGAGTAGTTAAATATGAATGTAAAGCCACAACCAAAGATACATGGTATCAACAAGATACAAATGGTAATTGCAAAGTAACAGGATTAAATGATAATACTTCATATACCATTGAAGGAAGAGTAACAGATGCATCAGGAAGAGTATCAACAAATAGTGTAAGTACAACCCAAAGTACAGAGGCAGCATATAGTTGTTCAGAAGGAGAAGAATTAGTACAAGATGCTCAAAAAGGATCATCCTCTGGAGGATATATATGTAAAGCAAGTGCATCAAGTAAAGGATGGTCTGAAAGAACAAAATATTATACTTGCAGCTTAACGGGATCTCAAAAGTACTCTACCGAGTCATCTGCCCGAAATGCCTGTTCTAGCAAATCAGGAAGGTGCTCTTACGCAGATGACTATACTAGTTACGTTCCAAGTAGAATGGAGAATCAAGCATGCTTCACGACTCGGGACCAAGCAGAAGATTGGATGAAAAAGAATGCTGAGTTCTCTATTGTACAAGATAATGACAAGTGCCAGTGTCGAATAACTTCCCCGGCCGGAGATTGGCATACTCCTTGGAAAGAGGATTGCTCTTCTTGTAACGCGGATCAGTGGATCGTAGCGAACTCTTGCCCGTATGCTTGTTCGGAAACTGGTAAACAATACACGACTTATTCGGTTTGTGATGATTTTTGTGAATCCCCGTCGGGATATGTTGACTGGGAATATGGAGATGTAGAATACTACTGCGAAACCTCTTCCGGTTGGTCTACATATTCGGGTAATGGGAGTTCTCTTCAATGTTATAGAGCGGCCTCCAAAGGTTAACAATTTGAGAAGGAAAACTCATTAAAACCATCATAAACTTAATCCTGGAAAAGGTGAGATACCTTTTCTTTTTTTGTTAATAAGTATTATAGAATATTATAATTTTATATGCTATACTTAAAGTGTGATTACAATGAGAGACGAAATACTTAATTATTTAGAATCTTATGATAGAGCTAGATCATTAAAAGAAATTAATGATGCTTTAAGATGCAATAATGATGAATTAATTAAAGAATTAAATAATTTAGTTGAAGAAGGTATTGTTCATGAAACTAAAAAGTGTAAGTATATCTTAATGAAATATTGTAAAAGTTTAAGAACGGGTACTATAGATGTAGCTAAAAATGGTTATGCTTTTTTAATAATAGATAAAAATAGTGAAGATATTTTTATCAGTAAAGATAATTTGAATGATGCCATTAATGGGGATTATGTTTTAGCAGATTTATTTACGAGAAATGGTAAAGTTGAAGGAAAAGTTATTAAATTACTTAAAAGAGGAGTTAAAAGATTAGTGGGTGAAATTCTTTATGTAAAAGGTAAACCTACTATAATATTAGATGATAAAAAATTAGATATTGAAATAAAATTAGAAAATTATTTTAATAATTTAGTCGATGGACATAAAGTAATTGTAGAATTAAAAGAACAACTTGGACCTAAAAAGTTTAAAGGGTTAGTTACTAAAATAATTGGCCATAAAAATGATCCTGATATTGATATTTTAAGTATTGCATGTAAGTATAATATTGAGCTAGAGTTTAGCGACGAAGTAATGAAGGAAGTAGAAAAAATACCTAGTGAAGTATTAGATAAAGATCGTATTGGACGAGTAGATTTAACGAGTGAAGAAATATTTACGATAGATGGTGATGATACTAAAGATATAGATGATGCGATTAGTATAAAAGAGTTTAGTGATCACTATGAATTAGGAGTTCATATTGCAGATGTTTCCTATTATGTTAAAAGAGGTACCAAGTTATATGATGCGGCTTATGAAAGAGGAACTTCATCTTATTTAGCTGATCGAGTTTTACCAATGCTTCCTCATGAACTTTCAAATGGTATATGTTCACTTAATCCAGGTGTTGATAGACTTGCCATAAGTGTCATTATGAATATTGATTTAAATGGCAAAATATTAGATTATGATATCTTTCCATCCGTTATTAAAAGTCGTAAACAAATGACTTATAAATGTGTTAATAAAATTATTGAAGAAGGTATTATTCCTTTAGGTTATGAAGAATATCAAGATAGTTTATTAAAAATGCAAAAGTTAGCCCATATTTTAAGAAAACGCATGATTAAAAATGGATATATAGAATTTGAAATACCTGAAGCTAAAATTATTCAAGATGATAATGGTAAATGTATTGATATTGTAAAAAGAGAGCAACATGAGGGTGAAATGTTAATTGAATGTTTTATGATTGCGGCGAATGAAACAGTTGCAACGCATATAACTAATATGGATTTACCTTTTATATATCGTGTTCATGGTGTTCCTAAAAGTGAAAAGATTGATGATTTTTTAAATTTATTAAAAATACTTCATATTAATATAGATACAAGAGGAATTGATTCTAGTAGTCAAAGTATGCAAAAATTATTAAATGAATTAAAAGATTATAAAGAAAATGAAATATTATCAACATTACTTTTAAGAAGTATGCAAAAAGCTATATATAGTCCCAATAATATAGGACACTTTGGTTTAGGGCTTAAAAATTATACGCATTTTACTTCTCCGATTAGAAGACTTCCTGATACGACAGTTCATGAATTATTGAGAGTTTATTTGTTTGATAAAAATATCAATAATAATACCATTAAATATTATAATAGTATTTTACCAGAATTAGCTTTACATGCATCAGAAAGAGAACAAGCTAGTGTTGATGCTGAAAGAGAAGTTGTAGATATGAAAATAGCAGAATACATGGAATCACATATTGGTGAAGAATATGAAGGTATAATAACAAGTGTTACTAACTTTGGCTTCTTTGTTCAATTAGATAATTTAATTGAAGGATTAGTTCATATAAGTAGTTTAGATGGCTACTATACATATGTACCTGAATTATTAGCGTTAGTTGGTTTAGATAAAAAAATCAAATATCAAATAGGTGATGGTGTTAAAGTTAAAGTAGTCGGAGCTAGCAAAGAAAATAAAACAGTAGATTTTGAGGTTATAGATGGAAATAGTAAATAAGAAAGCACAATTTAATTATTTTATTGAAAGTGAAATTGAAGCAGGTATTGCTTTAACGGGAACAGAAATAAAATCAGTAAGAAAAGGGAGTGTTGATTTAAAAGATACTTATATAAGAATAAAAGATAACGAAGCTTATATTATTAATATGTATATAGCTAAATATGAAGAAGGTAATATTTTTAATCATGATGAAAGAAGAGAAAGAAAATTACTACTTCATAAAAAAGAAATATTAAAATTAGATGAAGCTAGTAAAAGGGATGGTTATACATTAATACCAATTAGATGTTATTTAAAAAAGAATTTAGCTAAAATTAGCGTAGGAATATGTCGTGGTAAAAAAAATTATGATAAAAGAGAAGCCATAAAAGAAAGAGATTTGAAAAGATTGGAAGGGTAGTATGAAGTTAGATAAGAAAAATCTTTTAAGAATAGGAATGGGTGTATTAATTTTAGTTGTTGTAGTGGGTGTATTTATTTTTTTAAAAAAGGATAAACCAAATACTAAAAGAAATGAAGAAAAACCAAAAGAAGTAACTATTATTGATGAGAATAGTAAAAGTAGGCCTATTGCTTTTACGATTGATAATTCTGATGATGCTAGACCTTTTCATAGTGGTCTTCAAAAAGCTTATTTAGTTTATGAAATGATTAATTATGCTGATGGAAGAACAAGATTTTTAGCTATGTTTAAAGATAGTGATGCCGAAAAAATTGGCCCAATTAGAAGCGTTAGACATTATCATTTAGATTATGTGTTAGAAAATGATGCTATTCTAGCTCACTGGGGTGAAAGTACTATTGCAAAAACTAATTTAGCAAAACTTAAAATCGATAATGTAGATGGCATAACTTATGGATCTGATAGTTATAAAGATAATATAAAAAGTAATAACTATTTTTGGACAGGTAAAGAAGATACTAACATATCACACAAAAGATTTTCAAGTATTGAACTAATAAATAAAGGTATTGAAAAATTAAAGTATACTAAAGAGACTGATGAAGGTAATCTATTTAAATATAGCGCTAGTGATTTAGATGTTAAAAATATGGAAAATAGTAATAGTGCTAATAAAATAGATATTTATTTTAGTAATAATAACTATGTAACTTATGAATATGATGAAAAGACAAATAGCTATAAAAGATTTGTTAAAGGCAAAGAACATATTGATAATTTAACTAATGAACAAATTACAGTTAAAAATATTATAACTTATAAAGTTAAAAATTATACTATAGCAAATAATCCAAATATTTTACAAGAATTAGAAAATGTTGGTAAAGGAGAAGGCTATTATATAACTGATGGCTATGCAGTTAAAATAAATTGGAGTAAAGAATGCCATGATTGTAAAACTAAATATACTTATGATAATGGTAATGAAGTTATCTTAAATGATGGAAATACTTTTATTGAAATTATGCCAACAAATAGGGATTTAAAAATTTCATAAAATAGTTAGAATATAATATAATTTAGTAGGAGGATATCTGATGGATAAATTAATTGAATTTGTTAGTAATAATTATGCTTGGTTTTTAACTATTTCAATCATTTTGTTGTTTGCTTTAATTGGTTATATATATGATAATCGAAATAATTTTAAAGGAAGTAATGGTGAAAGTAAAAAAGAAATAACTGATAAAGAAGAAATAAAAGAAGAAGTTAAAGAAAATTTAGAAGAAGAAAAAGTAGATCCAGTTGAAGTAACTACTGTTAAAGAAGAAGAGAATGTCGATAATCTTTTAGATGAATAGTTACAATTCACAGCTGAAATAGCCAAAAAGATATAGTTCAAATAAAATTGTAGGGAGGCCTGCATTTTTATTTGA
>CANQGF010000074.1 GCA_947601485.1 uncultured Bacilli bacterium | reverse complement strand
TATTTTTCCTATAAATTTAGTAATATTCATTACTGTAACATAAGATATATCTATATTATAGACTCTTTTAATTATTTATTTTGCTCTTTTAAAAGATGGTTGATTTTGTCCCCAAAATGCTATTTCTATCATTGCTCTTATGGATACTTTAAATGGTAATTTATCTATTCCTAGATATTCATCTAAAGGTACTATCAATTTACTTTTTAAATTGTAATCTTTTAGATTTATATCTCCAACAATTTGTAATACCGTTCTTCTTATTTTTATTTTTCCAGTTATTAAAGTTAAAGTTAATGTTTCGGTGCCCTTATTCTTAATTTTAATTCCTTTATCATACCAGTAATCTTTTTTTTACTAATCAAATCTTTTTCATCTATTTTTTTAATAATAGTTCTTCTATATGAGCAATTAATTCCTCTTTATAATTTTCTATGTCTTCTAACATTATATCTTCGATGGTACTTATATTTAATTTTCCTTCGTTAACACAAGTTATAAATTTATTTTCTACATTATTATTTTTCATACTTGAGACACTTCCTATCTTAAGTATAATTCTATCATAACTTTTATGTTTTACCCCGGATTTTTTTTTACACCCAATAAAAAACTAAAGACTTTTTTTAATAAATTTGTTACAATTAAAGAGGTGGTTAGTTATGAAAAAAATTATATTAACTGGTGATAGACCAACAGGTAAACTTCATTTAGGTCATTTTGTTGGATCAATTCGTAATCGTCTTAAATTACAAAATGAAGGTAATTATGATGAAATGTATATAATGATTGCTGATGATCAAGCTTTAACGGATAATTTTGATAATCCTAAAAAAGTTAGAGATAATGTTATGGAAGTTGCTCTTGATTATCTTGCATGTGGGATAGATCCAAGCAAAGTTACCATTTTTATTCAATCAGAAATTCCGGCTTTAACAGAGTTAACTTTTTACTATATGAATTTAGTAACATTATCTAGACTTTTAAGAAATCCAACTGTTAAATCAGAAGTTAAATTACGGGGATTTGAAGAAAGCATTCCATCAGGATTTTTAAATTATCCCGTTAGTCAAACCGCTGATATCACGGCTTTTAAAGCCAATATTATACCTGTTGGAGATGACCAATTACCAATGATTGAACAAGCAAGAGAAATAGTTCACTCTTTTAACCGTGTTTATGGTGATACTTTGGTTGAACCAAATGCTTTGTTACCTGATAAAGAAGTTTGCAGAAGATTACCCGGAATTGATGGTAAAGCTAAAATGAGTAAAAGTTTAGGTAATTGCATTTATTTAGATGATAGTGATGAAGAAATAAAGAAAAAAGTTATGCAAATGTATACTGATCCTGATCATGTAAAAGTTAGTGATCCAGGTAAAATAGAGGGAAATGTTGTCTTTACTTATTTAGATGTTTTCTGTGAAGATAAACATTTTAAACAATATTTACCAGAATATCAAAATCTTACTGATTTAAAAGAACATTATCAAAAAGGTGGTGTTGGTGATGTTACAATTAAACAATTTTTAAATAATATTTTATGCGAAGTTATAAAACCTATTAGAGAACGTAAAAGAGAGTTAGAAAATAATTTAGATTATGTTTTAGATGTTTTAAAAAAAGGAGTAGAAAAAGCTAATTTAAAAGCAAATGAAACTTTAAAAGAAGTTAAAGAACATATTGGTATTGATTATTTTACTAATCCTAATTATTTAGAAGAAATGAAAGAAAAATATCAAAATCCTAAAGATTAATTTTGATCTTTAGGATTTTTTATTAGCTTTTATTCCTTGGTAAGTATTTCTTTTAACCATTTCTTTATCAATATCATTTAAAACACAAAATTTTTTAATTAACCAAGTTGGGGTAATTAATTCTTCTTTAATGGGATCACCAGTTATTCTTTCAATAACAATATTTTCGTCTAATAATTCTAATTCTTTAATAACGATATCAATGTATTCTTCTTTAGTTAAAATAGGAAATGGTTTGGTTTCATATATATCTGCTAATTCAGTATTTTTGGATATATATAACATATGAATTTTTATGCCATCAATCTTTAATTCATTTAATAATTTAATTGTATTTAACATATCTTCTTCTGTTTCATAAGGTAGCCCATTGATAATATGAGCTACTGTAAAAATGCCTTTTTCTTTTAGTTTTTTTACTGCTTTAATAAAACATTCTACATCATGGCCTCTTTTAATAAATTTTAGTGTCTTATTATTACTAGATTGAAGTCCTAATTCTACAGCAACAAAAGTTTTATTATTAAGACTACTTAAATAATTAATAACTTCATCATCTAAACAATCTGGTCTTGTGGCAATCGCAATACCTACTACTTTAGGATATTTTAAAAATTTTTCAAATAAGGGTTTTAAAACATTTAATGAAGCATAAGTATTGGTACCACTTTGAAAGTAGGGAATATACAAGCTATTGGGCCATTTCTTTTCTAATATTTTAATATTATTTAAAAATTGTTCTTCAACACTTAAATTACTATCTGTAATATTAGCTTTACTTCCTTCACAACAATAAATACAACCACGTCCGTTAATTTTATTGGGACAACTAAAATGAGCATCAAGTGGTACTTTGAAGACTTTTTGGTTAAATTTTGTTTTATAAAAATAATTTAAAGTATAATATCTTTTATTATCGAGAGTATTTTTAAACATAAATAATCACACGATTAATATACAAAAAAATAACTTATTTAGCAAGTAAATTAAATTTTTTGTTAAAAAAAAGGAAATGAGCAAAAATAAGCGAATATATATAGTGAAAGGTGAAATAAAAGCCCTTTTAGAAAGGATTAAAATATGGAAAATGTAATGACGGATCAAAAGGACATTAAAAGAGGAAAATTGGTGTATACAATAACCGATAAAAAAACATTGAAGGATGTTAGTAAATGCCTTTCTCTAGCTAATCGTAAGAAAATTCGTATAAAGGTGTTAAAGATTTATGAAAGAGAACCTGATCCTAATGCAAACAAGCACTGTGCCTACTATGATATTTATTATGAATAAAGAACGAAAGGAATAAGTATCATTTTCTATCTTTAAATAATTATTTATACATGTTATAATACCTTTGCTAAAGGAGAATACGTATGGAATATAACATTGATTATGAAAAAAGATTAACTGATTTATTAGGATTTACGATATTAGAAAAAGATAATTCTAATAGATGGAATATAAGTGATGGTAATAATATAATAGGTTATATTCAATATAAGAAATTAAAAGCTAAAGATGTTAAGAAAAATATACCTGCTAAATATGGATATCATACAGAAATAGTAACTGATAATTTTAAATTTATTAAAAATAGATTAGAGAATAATAACTTAGATAGTAGTTATGAATTTCAATTTAATGACATGAATGCTGATTTAAATTTAGATGGTAATACAAGTTTAGAAAATATTTGTAGTATGACAATTAGTAGTAATGAATATGGATATATCTCTTTTGCTTTAAGTGAATATTCAATGAATTTTGAATATAAAAGACAAACTGATAATTTTAATATTGAAGAAGTTGTTCAAATAAGAAGTTATAATAATGATGAAGCAATTATTTATGCCATTAATTTTACAAATAAAGATGTAGATGTTCAATTTGGTATTAAAGATATAGATAATTATACGATTGAAATTAAGAAAACAGGAAATGATAGTTTAAATGTATCGTTACTTGCTTTTAAAGATCATAATTTATTAAATAAAGAAGAATATGTAGTTAAAGGAAATATAAGTGAAGCTTTAAAAGATTTAGAACTTGCTAAATTATCTTTTAATTATTTAAGAAGTTTTTTAAGAGAAATATTACCATTTAAGGAAGATATTATTCTTTATATGTTTAATAATTTAAAGATAGATAATGAAATTTTATTATATATGATAGAAGATGGAGGATTAACAAGAAAGAGAAGTTAATAATAGATTTTAAGTTATTTCTTTGATAAAATTATAACTAGTAAGGCCGTGATAAAAATGCTTGTTTATGGTAGAAATGTTTTAAAAGAATTAGATAAGAAAAAAATCAAAAAAATATATTTAAGTAGTAAAGAATTAATTCCTCTTTTAAAGGAAAAGAATCTTAAATATGATTTTGTTTCCAAAAATGTTCTTGATCGAATGGTAAATGGTAATCATCAAGGAATTGTTATTGATATTTATGATTATGATTATTATACAATGGATGATATTGATTCTTCTTTTGTAGTTATTTTAGATCATTTAGAAGATCCACATAATTTTGGCTCTATAATTAGAACTTGTGAAGCAGCAGGGGTTAAAAATATTATTATCCCTAAAGATAGAAGTATTACTGTTAATGATACCGTTTATAAAGTAAGTGCTGGTGCCACTAGTTATGTAAAAATTATTATGGTAAATAATTTAGTTAATGCGATTAAGAAACTAAAAGAAATGGGATATTTTATTTATGCTTCTGATATGGATGGTGTAGATTATCAAGAAGTATCTTATAATGATAAAAAAGTTTTAATTATTGGTAATGAAGGTAATGGCATTAGTAGACTAGTAAAAAAAGAGGCTGACGTTGTAATTAAAATAGCAATGAAAGGACAAATAAATAGTTTAAACGCAGGTGTAGCAGCGGGTATTCTTATTTATGGTATGATAAAAAATGACTAGTGAAGAAATGGAAGAAAATATCAAAAATACTAACGATGGCGAATTAATTATGCTTTATCGTGAAGAAGATGAAAATGCTAAAAATATTTTATATTTTAAATATAAATGTATTATTGATATTTTAATTAGTAAGTATAAACTTTATTTAAAGAAATTAAATATTGATTATCAAGAAGTTTATAGTGAATGTAGTGTAGGTTTTAGTGATGCCTTAAATCATTTCCAAGAAGATAAAGACACTATTCTTCCTACATTTATTACTCTTTGTGTTGAAAGAAAATTAAAATCTTTAATTAGAAAATATAGTCGGCAAAAATATCAAAGTTTACATGATACATATTCATTAGACATGGCTATTGATGGAGGAGATGTTACTTTATTAGATATGTTAAGCGATGATAACGCTAATGACCCTCTTAAAAATATTTTAGAAGATGAAAGTTATGCCAATTTAGTGGCTAAAATAAAAAATAATTTAACGGAAAGTGAATATGAAGTATTTAAACTTTTATATAGAGGAATGTCTTTAGGAGAAATAGCCACAATACTAAATAAAAATTATAAACAAGTTGATAATACAGTTCAAAGAGTTAAAGCAAAAATCAAAAAAATTCTTTTAAATGTAGATTCTGATTGACTAGATATTAAATCTAGTTTTTCTTGTAACTATTCAGACCTCAAAAGATAGGAATAAAGAATTTCTATCTTTTTAAATGTTGAAAAGTAAGAAAAAGAGA
>CANQGF010000073.1 GCA_947601485.1 uncultured Bacilli bacterium | reverse complement strand
TATAATAATCTAACACTTTTTATTTTGCAAGAATTTTATTTAAATCTAAAGACTTTTCGTCAGAATTTTGGTACAATATATTTGAACAATAAAAATGCAAAATAAGTGATGATCTAGAGAACTATAGATATAATATTGATAAAACTTTTTTATCAATTAGTAAATGAGAAATATATATATTTAGTTTTTTAATAGGAGTAACTATGATAAAAAGTGTTGAATTTAAAAACTTTAGAAATTTAAGGGGTAAATATGATTTTTGTAATGTTATAAATGTATTGTTTGGAAAAAATAATACTGGAAAAACTAATTTCTTGGATGGAATAAAATTAGCTTTTTCAACTATTTCGGGGGATTACTTTAAAATTAATAAGAGTGATTTTAACGATAGCGACGATTCAAATCCAATTATCATAAAGGTCGAATTAGTGGCAAACTCTATTCCCAGCTTAAACTTTATTGACGAAAAAGGGACAAAAAGGTGCGGATTTAATGTTTTTATTAAGAAAACTCAAAGTGGAAAATATGTAAAAGAATTATCTTTGTTAAATGGGAGCAACATAGATTTTGAAATTTTGAGAGATGATCCAAAAATTCCTAACTTATACACAATACCACTTTTAAGAATTGAAGACATTTACACTGATGATTTAACTACTGGAATAAAGAACTTTATTGAATCCGAGGAAAGATACAAAAAACTAAAAGATGAATCAAAAGTAGCAATAAAGAAGGAAATGAAAATAAAAATAAATGAATTTAAAGAATTTTGCAAAAAGTTTAATCAAAATTTAGATATAGCCATATCAGAACCCAAAATTACAAATGAAAAAGTTTATATAATTGATGGAGATAATGAAACTAAGGAGCATAATTATAAGATAGGTGCTGGTTATAAAAGTATAGCTAATATAATTTTAAATACTTTAAGTGAAAAATATAATATAATATTAATTGACGAAATAGAAAATCACTTACATCCATCTTTGATCAGAACATTAATAAGAGAATTAAGAGAAATAAAGAATACGATAATAATTGCTACAACGCATTCTCCAGTTGTCATAAATGAAGTGAAAATTGAAGAATTAATTGATATTTCCTGTAAGAAAATACTTACATTAGATCCTAATATAATCAGTAAATTAAATGCTTTTTTGCACCCTGGCAGAAGTGAACTATTGATGTCAGATAACATTGTTTTAGTGGAAGGTTATTGTGAAGAACTATTACTTAATTATTATTTATATAATAACAATAGAAATTGGACTATTGTAAATGTTGCCGGAGTAATGTTTGAGCCATATATTAAGCTTGCTAAATTATTAGAAAAAAGAATTATAGTAATAAGTGACAATGATATTGCTTCATCTGAGAAGAAAGAAAAATCGATTAGATTTGTTAATTTACAGAAAATATGTATCGAAAATCAAATTAAATTAATCGAAATGGACAATACACTAGAAACGGATTTATATAATAATGGTTATCTATCAGAGCAAATGGATCTACTAAAACCACATAGAAATCATCCTGATATATATGTAGCAAAAAATAATAAAAAAACTGAAATAGCACAAGTTTTAATAACTAATAAAGTGGATTTATCAAAATGGCATGTAGTTGAGGATATAGAAGTTGAATTCGCAAGTAATTAAGTTTGTTGCCGGTGGTGGGAAAACCACTTATTCAAAAAAATATTTAAAAGAAAATCAAAATGGACTATATTTAGCTTTCACTAATAGTGTCATTGATGATATTAATAAAAAGGGGTATTTAAGCAAAACTTTTGATTCATTCTTTACTAGCTTTATAATTCCAAAGTTTTGTTGCATTATACCAATAATCAGCAGTTGTTCAAAAGTTACTTTTGTTGACAATAATAAATTGCCTACTTATTTAAAAAATGTGTCTAATCTGAAAATTGATGAAAACGGGAAAATATATAATGGAAAAAATATTGTTAGAATGGATCTTAAGGATGATAATATACTATTACATACAAAAAATTGGTTTCCAAATAGTACGGCTCTAAAGTTTGTTTTCGATAAAAACAAACTTCGCTTGACACATATTCTACGCGATGGGTTGTGTGAATACATAATTAAAAACTTTCCTACACAATTAATTGAATTATTAAAAGATAGATTTGATTATATTATAATTGATGAGGCTCAAGATCTAAATGGATATAGAAAAAGTTTTGCTGAGTTATTATATAATTCAGATTTAAAATTAATTCTATTAGGCGATGACAATCAGAATATAAATAATGGCAGTAAATGGTTTGAGGGCCTAAAACCAAACAAAGTTGAAAATACAAGTTATAGATGTCCAGAAACTAATTGTGAATGGATAAGAAATAATTTGAAAATAGATATTTATGGTAACTCCAATAAAAGCTCATTTAATATAATTAATTACAATGAAGTAGAATTTTATAATGATGGAAAAAAGTTCCTTTTATACTTTTCAAACACAAATAAAAACAAGAAAATTATTGAAAATTGGAGAGGACCAAAAGATACTATAAAAAGTGCAAAGGGTAGTACTATTGACGAGGACATTGTTATTATCGGTAATAAAATAAATAATAAAAATTTATATACAGCAATTACAAGAACTACAAAAAGTGTATTTAGTACAGTTAAAATAAAATAAATTATAAAAAGTCGTTTAATTAGTACATGAAAGAATTCTCAATATGAAAAAATTACTTGATAATATCAAGCAGTACGCGGTGGCGATGGTGCTGAAGTAATCTATGCTCTTAGAAACAGTGATACTCTTGCTAGAAAGATTACTAATGAACTAGAAAATGCCGGTCAAAATGTTCGTAAGTTCTATCAAAAAAGACTTCCTAGTGATCCCTCTAAAGATTATTACTATTTACTTAGAAAGACTCCTAATAATGAAACAGTAATAGTAGAATACGGGTTTGCTGATTCCACAGGTGATGATGTTAATTTATTAAAAAATGATTGGCAAACTTTAGCAGAAGCAGTTGTTAAAGGTCTTGCTGAATATATAGGAGTGCCATACTCTGTTAAAGGAGATAACTATTATATTGTTGTTAAAGGTGATTCTCTATGGAGCATAGCTAAGAAGTTTAATACTACAGTAGATAAATTAAAAGAACTAAACAATTTATCAACAAACAATTTAAGCATAGGCCAAAAACTTGTTGTAACTGCTCCAGCAAAAGATACAGATACTTATATTGTTCAAAAAGGTGATACTCTATATGCTATAGCAGGAAGATTCGGAACTACAGTAGCTAATCTTATGAGTATTAACAATTTATCAACACCAAATTTAGCTATAGGTCAAGTTTTAAGAATTCCTAGTGTATCTTCTTCAGAAACCTATGTTGTTAAAGCAGGAGATACTTTATATGCTATAGCTAATAGATTTAATACTGATGTTCAAACTTTAAAAAATATAAACAATTTAACAACAAATAATTTAAGCATAGGCCAAATACTAAAAATACCTACTAATAGTGCTAATAATATTTATACTGTTGTAGCCGGCGATAGTTTATATTCTATAGCAGGAAGATTTGGTACAACAGTAAGTGTTTTAAAAAATGCCAATAATTTAAAATCAGATCTTTTAAGTATAGGTCAAAAATTAATTATACCTTAACAGAATATGTTAAGGATTTTTAATACTTTTTTGAAAATTCAACATATAATATTACAAATGTTGAATTATTCAACATGCTATGATACAATTTAATACAGGGGAGTGAGTAATATGAAAAGTTGTGGAGAAAAACTAAGAGCTGCTAGAGAATTTTTAGGGTTAACACAAGAACAAGTTGCTACTACACTAGATTTAACTAGAAATATTATTGTTAATATTGAAAACGACAATCGCTCTGTTAAAGCTGATGAATTATATAAGTTTTCTAAATTGTATGGTATTACAATGGAAGAAATAGTATCAGATGAAAAAGAAATTGATATGAATAATCAAGTTTTTGCAAGGGGATTTGATAGTTTATCTGAAAAAGATAAACAAGAAATAATAAATCTAATTAAATTTAAAAATAGTTATAAGGAATAGTTTGTTATAATATTGCCAAAACAATTCTAGCAGCAGAAAAAGTATTAAAAAGAATAAAAGAAAAAAAGGGTAAAATATCATTTCCAGTAAATCCATTTGAATTACTGAAAGAGAATGATGCAATTATTACATATTCTAATTTTGATAAATTAGAGGGTTTATTATTATATGATAAGAAAAAATCAATAGTTGCAATTAATATGAATAGACAAATTACCAGGCAAAGATTTACAGCCGCACATGAATTAGGACATATGTTAATGCATACTCAGGTTAATGCTAATAATTTTTTATGTCCTATTTCAGGCATTAAAAATGATATTGAAAAAGAGGCAGACTCTTTTGCATCAAATTTATTAATGCCAACCGAAGAACTAAATAAACAGGTCGATATATACCAAAACAAAGATGGTAAAGTTGGGATGAATGAATGCTTATTAATTGCTGAGTATTTTGGCGTTAGCTTTGAAGCTTGCGTTAAAACAGTTTGTTTCAGGTTAAAACGTTATGAGAAAGATTTAGATAATGTTGAACTAACTAAAGAAATAAAAAAATATAAACCTGCTACTAAAAGAAAAGAACTATTTGATAGTACTAGTGATTTAAATTTATTAACGAATGCAATTGATTATAGTTATTTTTCTATAATTAATTTAAATGAAATTATAGGAATTAGGTTTATTGAAAATTTAGTATATCATGACAGTAGAATTGAAAAAGTTAATGTTACGCAAGAAGAAGTAAATGGTATATTCGCTGATTTACGAATTCATGCTAGTAATAGTAAATATTGTAAAAGTGAAAATCAAAATATAATTGAGGCACTTGGTAATATTGAAATGAATAAATATTGCTTAGAGACAAAAGAAGATTTAGATATATTCAAAATTAAAGATTTGAATAAGATATTATATAAATACGCGCCTTACCCAGAATATGCTGGTATGTATAGAAATAGCGATAATATGATTTCAGGAGGGAAAATACAACCTGTTCCATATACTGAAATAATTGACAAAATGGATGAATTAAATAAAATAATTAAAAGTGTTATAGAGAATATTAATAAATATTCAATATCAGAATATATAAGCATAGTTGCTAAAATTCATTATGATATAACTATTTTACATCCATTTAACGATGGAAATGGTAGAATTACAAGAGGCTTAACTAATTGGCTGTTAAGACTAAAAGGTCTATGCCCAATATATATTGATTCTAATAATAGAGATGAATACTTGGAAGCGTTACATCAAATTGATCAAAATGGAAATACCGAATTACTCCAAATAATTATTATCAAATCAATGATGAAAGTAATGTCCGAATTACATGAGTCATGGTGATGTAAAGTATTTAT
>CANQGF010000072.1 GCA_947601485.1 uncultured Bacilli bacterium | reverse complement strand
ATTTGCTTCAGACATATGAATTTTCCTTCCTTTTTTAGCGAAAAGATATTATAGATTATTCATATGTCTTTTTCAATGATGAAGTGTTGCACTTCATTTTTAAATTAACAAAAAGAAAAAGACTTTAAAAATAACTATTACTTCAGTTATAATAGAATTAATAGAAATTGAGGTAGTATATGTTAGAGGAATTAAATTTAATCTTAAATAATATGAATTGTAATGACTTACGTAAAATAGCATCTAATCTAAAATTAAATAGATATGGACGCAAGTTAGAATTAATGGAACGCATTATAGCATTTTATAATAAGCCTAATTTTGTTGTTAACATTTATAATGAACTTAATGATTATGAAAAGGAATATATTAATACCATAGTTAAACAAAACTACATTCCTTTAGAAAAAAGCATTAATGAAATAAAACAAAAATATAAATATAGTGGTTTACAATTAAATAAGGTAAATTATTTCTTTATTGGTAATATAATTCCCAAATTTATAAGTGATGTTCTTGATGAAATAGTACCGCCATTTGAAATAAACTATATTAAAACTAATGATATTATTGATTTTAATGATCATTATGGCAGTATTGAAATACAAGATCAAAGTGTTTTTTATTTTGATGAATTTATTAAATATGTTAACGAATATAAAATAAAATTAACTGATAAAAGAAAGGAAATATCTAAAAAGGATTGTTTAAAATTTATAAATGCTTTTAATATTAAAGAAATAAATAAAAGAGTCGATGAAGATATAAAAACTACTGATGACACCGTTATCATGAAAGGACTCATTGACTTATTAATAAGTGCTAAAGTTATTAATAATACTAAAGATGTTATTACGTTAGGTAGTAATTATAAAAATTATTTAAAATTAAATAAAATAGAAAAAATTAAACTATTATTAAATAGTTATATAGATTCTGATAAAATTAATGAAGTAGAAAGAATGCGTTCAGGAATTTATAAATATAATTATGAAAATTTTTCTGATGTAAGAGAATTTATTTTAAATGCAATCAAAAAATTACCTATCGATGAATGGGTTGATATTAATGATTTTAGAGAACAAATCCGTATGAAAGACGGAAACTTTATTAGAAAAGCTTTAGGAAGAGTCTTGAAAAAAAATGATTATGATAATTGGTATTATAATTGCTCTTATGATGAATTTGACTATCCTTTAATTGATGTATGTTTAATGCAATATTTTGCTGTTTTAGGTATAATTGATATTATAATAGATAGTAGCCTAGATGATTATGGATATCGAGAATATTTAGTAAATAGTTATCTTAAACTAACTAATTTTGGAGCCCAAGTATTAGGACTAACGACTTATGATAATGAATTAATTATTAATAATATTCCTTTAAAAATAGTTAATGATAAAATAATGGTTTTTGATGATATGACCAATTTAGAACATACATTATTCTTTGATCGTTTTTTAACCAAACAAAAAGACAATGGTTTTATAGTTTATGATCTTAACTTTAAAGGAATTGCTAAAGCTCTTGATCTAGGAATTACTCTTGATGAAATACTTAATTATTTAAAAGATAATACAAGTAATATACCACCAAAAATTATTGATAATTTTAATTACTATAAAAGTATTTTAAATAAAGTTAAAATTAAAGAAGTAACGGTATTAGAATATCCTAAAGAACTTGCAAATATAATTGAAGATATCAAAAAAGTACAAAACGCTTCTTGTAAGACAGATGAAATACTTGTAATAAATAAAAAAGAACAAAAAGAAGTCAAAAAAGCTTTAGAAAATAAGAACATTTTTTGTTATATTGAAAACAAATAGTTTAGCCTTTACAAATTGGCAAACAAATGTTATTATATAGTCCTGAAAGGAAGCGTTTATGTATAATTTACTTGATCAATTAAAAATTTATATTAATAATTTCCATTTTGTAAGAGCTAAAGAATACACTAATAAAGATATTACCCTATTAAAAAAAGAGAAACAAAATAATTTAACTGGTTATTCATTTAATGTTAAAAAAAGAGATAGTAGCGTACATGATACAGCATTAGTTAAATTAACTTTTTATAATGATATAATTAGAAGCATTTATTGCAGTTGTTATTCTTTTAAATGTAGTCAATCTTGTGAGCATATTCCTGCTGTTATTATGAATTATGCAGAATTTACTGGAAGAAATAATATTCAAAATCTTTCTAAACATATTTTAGAAGAATTTTCTTTAAATAAAAACCATAAAATAAAATCAAAGTTAAATGTTGAATATCAATTAGATATATATAACGATTATTATTTTAATGTTTATTTAAAAATAAAAATCGGTTGTGATAAACTTTACACCCTAACTGCATCTAAAATAAAAAATTTTTTTCAGGTATATGAAAAGGAAACAGGTACAATAGAATTAGGCAAATATTTTACTTATGATCCTAAACTATATTACTTTGCTGAAGAAGATAAAAATATTTTAGACTTTGTTTTTAATTACGCTACAATCCAATCTGATAATATCTATCTTGATGATTATATTTTGACTAAATTATTAAGTTTATTAAAAGATAGAGATTTTTTTATCAAAAATATTGGCGCCATTCATGGAATAAAAGATGGAGTACCTTTTCCTATTAAATTAAATAAAAAAGATAATATTTATAAATTAAACTTTAAATATGATAATATTGAGCCTTTAACCGAAAATTATGAATATATTATTTATAATAAGGAAGCATATCATATAAATAAAGATTATCAAAAATTACTTGAAGTATTAAGAAATTATAATATTAAATCTTTAGAATTTAATAAGGAAGATATTCCAGCATTTAATCGTGGCATTTTGCCTATTATTAAAAACAATTTACAAATAGCTAGCAATTTAGAAGAAATAAAACTTTATATGAATCCAACTGCTAAACTATATTTTGATATTTTAGAAGACAGTATAATTTGTGATATAAAATTAGTATATGGTAATAAAGAAACTAATTATTTTGATTTAAATAATGAAGAATTACGAGATATTGAATATGAAAATAGTATAATTGATGATTTAACCGATTGTGGTTTTGTTAATAGTAATAAACAATTTTTATTATTAGATTTAGACAGCATTGTTAATTTTTTAGAAAACGATATAAATGATTTAGCTAATAAATATGAAATTTATACATCAGAAAAACTAAAAAATACTAATATTAGAAAAAAAATAAATATAAATAGTAACTTTTCTATTGGTAAAGATAGTATCATGCATTATACATTTAATATAGATAACGTTAGTGATGACGAAATGGATGATTTATTTAAATCATTACGGAAAAAGAAAAAATATCATAAATTAAAAAATGGGGATATTGTTGCTTTAGAAGAAAGTAATATAGAAGAAATAGCCAATTTATTAGATGATTTAAATATTGATGGTACTAATGCTTCGGGAACTATTCCTAAATATCAAGCCATTTATTTGGATTACTTAAAAAAAGAAAAATATCCTCATATTAAAACTAATAATAGATTTAATGATTTTATTAAAAACTTTAATGAATATAAAAATGTTAAAATAGATTTTACGGATGATGAGAAAAAGATTTTAAGACCTTATCAAATTGAAGGAGTAGAATGGCTATATAATATTCATAAATGTGATTTAGGAGGTATTTTAGCTGATGAAATGGGACTTGGTAAAACAATACAAACTATTTACTTTTTTCATAAATTAAAAAAAGAAGATAATCAAAGTAAGTTTTTAGTTGTATGCCCAACAGCTTTAGTATATAACTGGTTAAAAGAATTTGAAACATTTGGTAAAGATTTTCAAGTAGTTATTTTATCAGGTAATAAATTATTAAGAAAACAATTATTAGAAAAAATGAATGCTGATGTTTACATTACCAGTTATGGTACTTTAAGGGAAGATATTGATTTTTATGAAAATATTACTTTTAAAGTTTGTGCTCTGGACGAAGCCCAAAATATTAAAAACCCTTTTGCCAAAATAACTAAAGCGGTCAAAAAAATTAAGGCTGATACAAAAATAGCATTAACAGGTACTCCTTTAGAAAACGCCCTTGTGGAAATATGGAGCATTTTTGACTTTATTATGCCAGGATATTTAAATAATATTTCAAAATTTAATGAAAAATTTGCTTTTAAGGATCAAGATGACACAGCAAAAGATAAAATAAACAAATTAAAAATTTTAACCTCCCCTTTTATATTGAGGAGAAAAAAGAAAGATGTAGTTAAAGAATTACCTGAAAAATATGAAAATATTATTTACATAGATTTAGATGAAGATCAAAAGAAAATTTACGCACTAGAAGTTAAAAAAGTTAAAGAAGAAATTGATGGCTTATTAAAAGGAAGTTCCTTCCGAGAAAAACAATTTCAAATCTTATCTTTACTTACAAGACTTAGACAAATTTGTATTAATCCTAAATTAATATATGAAAATTATCAAGGTACAAGTACCAAAATAGAAACTTTAGTAAAAACAATCGTTGAAAATGTAGCAAATAATCACAAAATTTTAATGTTTACTACTTTTAAATCAATATTACCAATGATTAAAAAAGAACTAGATAGTAATAAAATTACTTACTATACCATTGATGGAGATGTAAATGGTAAAACAAGACAAATGTTAGTGGATAATTTTAATCATGATAACACCAATGTATTTTTGATAACTCTAAAAAGTGGTGGAACAGGACTTAATTTGACTAGTGCGGACATAGTTATCCACCTAGACTTATGGTGGAATCCTCAAGTAGAAAACCAAGCCACTGATCGGGCTCATCGGATAGGTCAAACCAAAAGTGTTGAAGTTATTAAATTAATTGCTAGTGGAACAATCGAAGAAAGAATTTTAGAATTGCAACAAAAGAAAAAAGTTTTAGCTGATGAATTAATTGAAAAAGGATCAAATGGAAATATTTCTTTATCTAGTTTATCAGAAGAAGATATTAAAAATTTAATTGATTTTAAATAAATTTAGTTAAATTTTTATGAATTTCTATTTCTTTTATTTTCATTACTTTACCACCTAAAAAAATTAAATATACTTTACCATTTTTTAATAGATAAATAAAGTTTTATTAGGAAATTTATTAGGAAATTTATTAAGCGAAAGTATGGCTATTTTTTTCCAGTTTTGTTATAATCGTCTTAATAAATCAAGATTTATGTAAAAAAATAAATGATTATAGGAATCATTTAAAATAGTTATCAAAAGATAGGAGAATTATTTATGCTAGATATTAATTTTAATCAAATAATTGAAATGATAGAGAAAAGAAAAAATAATGCTTATATAAAAGTTAATAAAGAAATGATTTTGCTATATTTAGAAGTTGGTAAATTTTATATGAATTAAAAGAAAAAAGTGGATATGGCGATAAAATTACAACAAAAGCAGCAGATTTTATAAAGAATAAT
>CANQGF010000071.1 GCA_947601485.1 uncultured Bacilli bacterium | reverse complement strand
GTTAGTATATAGCTACCGGATGCATCTTGCTTATAGATAGCAAAATTATTCTGTTTTTTTGCTTCATTAATAACATTAACTTCTTGTTTAATGTTTGTTGATTTAAAAATAAAAAGAACACTTATGGTAATTAATAAAATTAGTATTACTCTCCCAAAATATTTTTTCCTTCTCATAAAAATTCCTTCCATATATCGTTATTTACGATATTGCTATAATAATTATATCGTTGATAGCGATATTAGTCAATATCTTTAATTACGATACGATAAATTCATAATGTGATAATAATGAATAGATTAAAAGAAATTAGAAAAGAAAAAAATTTATTACAAAAAGAAATTGCCAATAAATTAGGAATGAGTCAAAATGGTTATTCACAATATGAAACAGATATTTCCAATATTCCTACTACCAAGCTTAAAAAATTGGCAATAATTTTTAATGTGAGTATTGATTACATACTTAATTTAACCGATATAAAAACACCTTATAATCCATCACATATTATTAAAACTGCTAATAACATGAATAGATTAAAAGATGTTAGAGAAGATAGAGATTTATTGCAAACGGACATTGCTGAAGTATTACAAATGAGCCAAAATGGTTATTCACAATATGAAACAAGTTATTGCGATATTCCTATAAAAAAATTAGTTATATTAGCTAATTATTATGATGTACCAGTTGATTATCTTTTATATATAACTGATGATCATACTCCTTTTGATAGAAAAAAATAATACTTTTAATCAAGTATTATTTAAACATAGCTTTAGCACATCTTAACATTTGACAAGTATAACCAAGTTCATTATCATACCAAGATACTATTTTATATAATCGAGAATTATTTGCTTCAACAAAGTTAGTTAATAATCCATCAACTAATGAGCCACATCTTTTTCCAATAATATCACTAGATACTATCGGATCTTTAGTAAATTTGATGGTATCACTTTGATTATTTAAAAAGGCATTGTTAATATCTTCAACAGTTGGATTACTTTTTAATTCAACACTTAAATCAACTAATGAGCCATCCGCAACTGGAACTCTATAAGCAAGTCCATCTAATTTACCATTAAGTTCAGGAATAACTAACCCAATGGCTGATGCTGCCCCGGTTGATGCAGGAATGATATTGTAACTAGCTGCTCTTCCTCTTCTAGCATAAATACCTTTTTTATGAGCAATATCTAGTGTTGCTTGATCGTTAGTGAAGGCATGAACAGTACTCATAAATCCTTTATTTATCCCAAAATTATCATTTAAGATTTTTAAAACAGGGGCAAGACAATTAGTTGTACAACTAGCAGCGGATACTATTTGTTCTGTACCATCTAAAGTATTATCATTAACACCATAGACAATCGTCTTAACATTACCCTTGGCTGGTGCGGAAATTAAAACTTTTTTAGCTCCCGCAACTATATGTTTACTAGCATCCTCTTCACTTGTAAAATGGCCAGTACATTCTAAAACTAAATCTATTCCTAAATTTTGCCATGGTAAATTTAAAGGATCTTTTTCACTAAATATTTTAATTTTCTTTTTATTAGCAATTACTATACAATCATCTATAAAACTAATTTCATTTTCATGAAAAGTACGATGAACTGTATCATATTTAAGTAAATATGCTAATTCTTCAGCATTTGATAAATCGTTGATTGCAACAACATCAAAATCATTAGATGTAATCATCTCTCTAAAGGCTATACGCCCAATTCTTCCAAAACCATTTATTGCGACTTTAATCATAATCATTTCCTCCTATAAACTCTCGTAATATTGAATCTTCTGTAACAAATTCACCTGGTATTGTGTAAAATGACTTTAAGAAATTTATTAATCTTTTAGCTTCTTCATAATAATTACTATTTACTTTAACGCTTCTTAAAAGTGGTTCTACATATACTTTTAAAACTCCTATTTCATAAGGCAATGCTGTATTAATTATTTTATCGGCTTGATGGATATAAGGGAAAATATTTTTTTCTTCACCATTACGTACATCTTGCCATATTTTAAAGGTGTTATTAACATCGTATCCTCTAGTTCTATTATCCCTTACAATTCTTCTTATTAACCTTAAATCAGTTGTTGAAATATAATTATGACGATCAATATTTAAAGGAATAAAAGGACTTAAATAAACTTTATATTTATACTTATTAGGAATAGATGGTAATAAATCATCATTTAAAGAATGTAATCCTTCAATTAAAATAATACTATTATCTTTTAATCTTATACTTTTATCATTAAATTCTTTTTTTCCGGAATAAAAATTATATTGCGGAATTTTTACTTCTTTAGCTTCCAACAAATTTTTTAAAGTATCATTAAATAATGTTAAATCGATGGCTTCTAAACATTCAAAATCATACTCTCCTTTTTCATTTTTAGGAGTAAGTTCTCGATCTTGAAAGAAATCATCAGTTGATAGTTTAATGGGATCATAACCCATTGCTCTTAAATATGCTGAAAGTCTTTTACAAGTTGTTGTTTTACCACTTGATGAGGGACCCGCAATCAAAACAAAGCGAATACTACGATTTTTAGCAATTTCTTTAGAAACATCTGAAACAGCTAAATTAAAAACTAATTCACAAGATTTAATAAATTCTTGAATTTTACCATTAGCGATCGTATTATTTATAGAATTAATATATTTCATATTTAAAGTTTCAAGCCAATTCTTACCTACTAGAAAAGAATTAATAATATTGTCATAATGAACATACTCTGGAAGTTCACCATTTGACCTCCAGTTAGGAATAACAAAGATTACTCTATTTCTTCCTAAATAAACAATTTCATATTTCGTAATACTTCCCGTACTATAAGGCATATCCGTATAAAAATAATTATAAATTCCATCAAGATCATATAATGTTACAACTTCTTCAGAATTATTTTGAATATTTTCCGCTTTTTCTATTTGGTTAATTTGATTAAAATAATTAATGGCGTCTTTCTTTCTTATATTATGTTTATTAAATGGTTTATCATCTAATATAATTTTAGCCATAGTACTTTTTATTTTAATTAAGTCATCTTGAGTTATATTTTTATCCCCAACTATTTCTCCTAAAATACCTTTGGGAACACTATGTTGATAATAAATATCAAGTGAGGGAAAAACTTCTTTTAAAGCCACTTCAAAAATAAACTCTAAACCACTAATATACATTTTATGACCAACAATATCATTTAAATCAATAAATTCTATTGTAGCGTCATTACTAGCAGGAAGATTTAAAGAAATAACCTCATTATTTATTTTTACTCCTAAAATATTTTTAGTCATATTAAAGGATTTACTAATTTCATAGTAAGTAGTATCTTTAGGGAATTCTTTTTGCACACCATTAAATGTTATTAATATTTTATCCATATCAACTAGCCTATCCTTTTACATTCTTAATCATACCATATTTTATTATTTTTTTGAATAAAAATTCATTAATTCTTATATTATAATTATAGGTGATAAAATGAATATAATTCCAACGGTGATTGAAAAAGACAGTAATAAAGAATATGCTTTTGATTTATACTCGAGACTTTTAAATGATAGAATTGTTTTTTTAAATGGTGAAGTAAATGATCAAACTGCAAGTATCGTAGTATCTGAACTATTATATTTAGATAGTTTAAATCATAATGATATTTATTTATATATTAATTCACCAGGTGGTTCAATTACTAGTGGTATGGCTATATATGATACGATGAATTATATTAAAAGCGATATTAAAACTATTTGTATTGGTCTAGCAGCTTCGATGGGAGCGTTTCTTCTTGCTAATGGTACAAAAGGAAAAAGATGTAGTTTACCAAACTCTGAAATAATGATTCATCAACCCCTGGGTGGTACCCAAGGACAAGCAACAGATATTAAAATTGCTGCGGAAAGAATTTTAAAAATTAAAGATAAGCTTAATCAAATATTAGCAAGTGTTACTAATAAAAGTCTAGACGAAATTGAAAAAGATACGGAAAGAGATAACTTTATGGATCCCAAAGATGCCCTTACTTATGGCTTAATTGATGAAATACTTGAATAAAAAAATACTAACTTTCGTTATTAGTATTTTTTTTATTCCATTTTATAATAATATCTCCTTCGGTTGATAATAAAAAGTTTTCTCTAGCATAATCAATTAAGCCTTCACTTTCGCTTAATCTAGCTATTTCTGTATTAAGTTTTTCTTCATCTTCCAAAAGATTTTTATAATTAACATCTAACTCTCTTGCTAATCTTCTATTTTTTAAAATACCTTGCCAATCATGATAAACAGAGCCAACTAAAACACCTAGTAACGTTATAATAGTCACTATAATCAAAAGTAATCTCTTTTTTTCTCTTTTACTTTTTTTATGCATTAGCAACCTATCCTTTTTACTAAACCTCTTCTAATTTTAAGAGTAGCACAAAGGAAAGTATATTTCAACGCTTAAAAATTTTTTTGACATTAATTTTACTAATTAATTTTGATTTAAGAATAGCACCCACAATAAAACCTAAAAAAACAGTTAAGATAAAATAAATATGAAAATATCCTTTATTTAAATGATACAGAATTATAATATAAATAATAGCCATATCAATAACATATACAAAAGTTATAATATGTTTTAAATAAACTTTTAAATTATTAATAAGTTTAAAATTTAAAATAGTTAAAAAATAAAATAAAATACCATATAAAAAAGAAATTACAAAAGTTATTAATTGCAATTTAGCACTCATCATTTAAACAATTTAGAAAGTAAACTTTCTTCCTTATTCTTTTTAAGATTTTCAATATATGCAAAACTTATTAATTTACCTTTTATTTTAACATTTCCATCATGAGTATCTAATTTAACTATTTCTAAATTTTCGCCTTTAAGTAAAATCATACCCATATTAGATTCCATCAAAAATTCTTGATCATCAAAACTACTAATCTTGTTAATACCACTTAAACTAATAAGACTTCGATCGGTGATTTTTATTTCATGGGAACCATAACTAACTGCTTCCATATTACTTTCCATTTTGGCCTCCTATTTAATATTATGTAGAGGCCCATAAAAAAAGAACTGATCTCCAGTCCTTTCTTAATTTACTAATTTTGTTCAGTAGTTGGATTATTGTATTCTGCTAAAATTTTAGATTCGAACATTTCTCTTGTTTCAGCATTAGTTGGATGAACGATATCTTCAAATTTATCATCGTTTACTTTACGACTAGGCATAGCGCAAAATAATCTATTTTCTCCTTCTATAATTCTAATATTGCTTACTACAAAGCAATCGTCGATAGTGACAGTTGCATAACCTTTAAGTCTTGAACCCTCTCTATCTACTTTGTGAACACGTACATTTGTAATTTCCATAAATTCCACTCCTTATCTTGATTTCACAATCTAATATTATTTTATAATATTCATATACTTTTTGCAAGAACTTTTAAAGAATTTTGTGACTTACAAGTTAAAATGTCCGCTTTTTTGAAAATGTTTACAAGTTAAAATGTCCGGTTTAATATGAATATCAT
>CANQGF010000070.1 GCA_947601485.1 uncultured Bacilli bacterium | reverse complement strand
ACATATAAGAGTAAAGATACAAGTAGTATCACAGTCAAAGTAGAAGGTACAGATGGAACAACAGGAAGTGGTGTAGTCAAATATGAATGTAAAGCCACAACCAAAGATACGTGGTTTACTCAAGATGGAGATACATGTATAGTAACTGGTCTAAATGATGGAACAGAATATATCATAGAAGGAAGAGTAACAGATGCATCAGGAAGAGTATCAACAGAAAATAGAACAAATACAACAACTCAAACAACTCAAACATATACATGTTCAATAGGGTCTAAAGTATATGATATATCAAGAGGATCATCGTCAGGAGGATACATATGTACAACGAAGGCATCTGATAACGCGTGGACTCGGACTACTACATATTACAAATGTAGTAAAACAGGAAGCACCCTTTATAGTTCAAAATCTAGTGCTAAAAGTGCCTGTCTAGGGGAGTCGACAGAGTGTTTGAAATATTATGACGATACTTATTACTGCAAACTACTTGATTTTGGAATAATTGGTGATTGGCTCTTTGGAACTTTAAAAAGACAGTGTGAAGATGCTATTTCTAGATGCGAATGTATCGACTCGGGGGCGTTTAGATGCTACGGGGAGAGGAATGATCTTGTAGCTGGGTATCAGAGCTCAACCGGTGCTTGTTGGACAAGTGATACCGAAGAATATATACGAGAAGTTGTAGTCAGTAATGAGGCAATCTATGGAAACGGAACTACCTATTACTGCCCTGCTGTTCGGGACACCGTTCCCTGGGGTTCGGGAGAGAAGAAGAAGTGTGATGCTAACTGTAAGGAGCCCGATGGAGAGGTCTCTACTACCACGAGTTCTGAATATTATTGCCCTTCTGGTTGGTCTACATATTCTGGAACTGGATCAACTCTTCAATGCTATCGTGAAGCTACTAAAGGTTAATTCCTTGACAAGGAAAAGTCATAAAAACCATCATGAACTTAATCTTGGAGAAAGATAAACCTTTCTCCTTTTATTTGCATACTTTAATTATATAAGGTATAATGAGTTAAAGCAATAAAATAGAAAGGTTGTATTTTTTATTGTTAGCGCATGGACCAATTTGGTTGACGAGGATGATAGTTATCGAAAGTCAGCGGGTGCTGTCACGGATTTAAGTATGTTCGTTAGATATATTAAAAAGTACAAAATCAATCTTGTAACAAAAGATATATCAAATACTTGTAGTGAAAGGATGAATTTTTTTGTGTGGAATAGTTGGCTATGTAGGTAAAGAAAGAGCTTTACCTAGAGTTTTAAGTGGCCTAAAATTTTTAGAATATCGGGGGTATGATTCAGCTGGAGTGGCTTATCTTTTTAATGATGAAGTTAAAATAACTAAAGAAGTAGGAAGGATTAGTTCTTTAGAAAAATTAATTGATTTAGATGCTGATTCTTATATGGCTATTGGTCATACAAGATGGGCTACGCATGGTGAGCCTAGTGTTAGTAATTCTCACCCTCATCGGATAGGTAAATTTACTGTTGTTCATAATGGAATAATTGAAAATTATTTAAGTTTAAAAGAAGATTTAAAAAAGAAAGGAATAAAATTTTTATCTTCAACCGATACTGAAGTTATTCCTGCTTTATTAGATTATTATTATAAAAGTGAAAAAGATATCTTAAAAACTATTAAAAAAGTTATTGGTATTTTAGAAGGCAGTTTTGCTTTAGGAATTATTTGTGATGATGATAAAGAAAATATTTATGCGGTAAGAAGAGGCAGTCCCCTTATTTTAGCTTTAGATAAAATGGGAATGTTTATTGCCAGTGATGTACCAGCAATTCTTTGTTATACTAATAAATATATTTTATTAGAACAAAATGAAATTGCTAAAATAAATAAGAATAGTTATCAAGTTTATGATCAAAATTTAAAAGAAATAAAAAAAGAAGTTAAGACTTTTGAAGGTAGTCAAGATGCAGCGATGCTTAATGGATATGAACATTATATGTTAAAAGAAATTCATGAAGAAGAAAAAGTCTATTTAGATACTTTAAATTATTATGTTAGTGATAATTCATTTAAAGAAACGATGCCCGAATTTAAAAAATATAATAATATTCATATAGTGGCTTGTGGTAGTGCTTATTATGTTGGTTGTATTGCTAAAAATTTAATTGAAAATTATGCCAATATTCCGGTTTATGTGGAAGTTGCTAGTGAGTATCGTTATAAAAAGAATTTTTATGATAGTAATACATTAGTTATTATAATTAGTCAATCCGGAGAAACAGCTGATTCTCTAGAAGCATTAAGAAGAGCTAAAAACGATGGTATAGATACTTTAGCTATAGTTAATGTTGTTTTATCATCAATAGCAAGAGAAGCTAAATATACATTATATGTTAAAGCTGGTCCTGAAATAGCGGTTGCTACAACTAAAGCCTTTTTAGCACAAACTACTCTTATGGCTTTACTTGCAGTAAGACTTAGTAGAAAAAATGAATTATTAAAAGAATTTGTGGGAGTTGAAAAATATATTAATGAGATATTATCTCGAAATTATTTAGATTATGCTAAAGAAATAGCTAAAAGCAATGATACTTTCTTTATTGGGCGTTTAGTTGATTATGCCTTATGTTTAGAAGGAAGTTTAAAATTAAAAGAAACAGCTTATATTAATAGTGTAGCTTTTCAAGCTGGTGAATTAAAACATGGTACTATTTCTTTAATTACTAAAGGTACACCAGTTATTGGAATTTGTACCTGTCATGAAATAGCTCCTAAAACAATTAGTAATCTAAAAGAAGTAGCAGCAAGAGGGGCTAAAATAATTTATATAACAAGTGAAGAAGTAGAAGATAACTTTTATGATAAATTAATTATTTTACCTAAATTAGCTGATTTAGTTATGCCTATTATAACAGTTATTCCTTTGCAATTAATTGCTTATGAAGTTGCTAAATTAAAGGGTTGTGATATTGATAAACCAAGAAATTTAGCTAAATCAGTAACTGTTGAATAAAATAAGACAATCAAGAAAATTACTCTTGATTGTTTTTTTAACAATAATTTTCTGTAAATTATGGTATAATCTTATATGTAGGTGGTTTTTTATGCTTAATCTTGATAATATAAATCTATATATAAATGATAAAGTTTTATTCAAAGGATTAAATTTAACAATTAATGAAGGTGAAATTCATGTTTTGATGGGAAAAAATGGGATTGGTAAAAGTAGTATTGCCAAAACTATTTTAGGAGATCAAAACTATAAAGTAGAAGGTCATATTTATTATAATGGTGAAGATATTACTAATTTAAATATTTATGAACGAAGTAGAAGAGGTATTTATACTATTAGTCAAATGCCTATGGAAATTGAAGGGGTCACAAATGCTGAAATGCTTCGAACAGTGATAAGTAATAGAACAACCGAACCTCTTAATATTTTAAAATTTAATAAAGAATTAGAAATTATTTGTGCTTCATTAGAGCTTGATAAAAGTTTTATTCATCGGGAAATTAATGTTGGAGCTTCTGGTGGCGAAAAGAAAAAAGTAGAACTTATGCACATGTGGATGCTTAAACCATCATTTATTATTTTAGATGAAATTGATTCAGGCCTTGATGTTGATGCCATTAAATTAGTAGCGACATCTTTAAAAAAATATTATGAAGAATATCATCCAAGTATTTTAATTATTACCCATTCTAGTACTTTAATTGATACTTTTTCTGATTACCATGTTCATTTATTAGATAAAGAAGGCATTATTATGGAAGGTAATCAAGATTTAGCTCATGAAATACTTACTAAAGGTTACAAAAATATAATTAAAAATGAGCATTTGTTATAAGAAAGAATTTTAGATATGAATAAAATATTAGTAAGTGATATTATAGATTTAAATAATGATAGCTATATTATTAATAGTAAAAATAATAAGATAGTTTTAAATATTTTGGGTAATGTTAAAGTTTATTTAATTAATGAAGTAATAGATGATATAACATTTGATGTAAAAGAAAAAAGTAATTTAGATATTTATTTATTTAATAAAAATGTTAATAATAATTTAGTTATTAACATTAAAGAGAGAAATGATTCCCTAGTTAATTTAAATTTTTCTATTATAAATAATGCTAATAGAGAATTAATTGTTAATAATGATATGATAGGTAATAATAGTAAATCAGTTATAAAGGGAAGAATTATTAGTAATAAAGATTTAATAAAAGTAATTATAAATGTTAATGTATTTAGTAATACTTTAAATAATATCGCGTTAGAAGATTTAAAAGGAATAAATAATGGTGGTTTTGTTCAAATTGAACCAAATATTACTTGTTTAACTAATGATGTATCGGCTAATCACTTAACATCTATTGGTAACTTAAATAAAGATATGGTTAGTTATTTAATGAGTAAAGGTTTAAATGAACAAAATGCTAAAAATTTAATGTTAAAAGGTTTTATCTATAGCAATATGGATGAATATATTAAAAATTTGGGAGATGAATAAAATTGCATAGAGAAGATTTTCCAATGTTAAATCAAGATATAATTTACCTAGATAATGGCGCTACTAGTTTAAAACCACAATGTGTTATTGATAAAATAGTGGATTATTATGAGAATTATAGTGCTAATGCCCACAGAGGGGATTATGATATTTCTTATAAAGTGGATTTAGAATATGAAAATGCTAGGGATTTAGTTAAAGATTTTATTGGGGCAAGAAGAAAAGAAGAAATTGTTTTTACTAGTGGCTCAACTGATAGCATGAATTTAATTGTTAATGGTTTTTTTGCTAATTTACTTGAAGCAGGGGATGAAATATTAATAACTAAAATGGAACATGCCTCTAATGTTATGCCTTGGTTTAGAGTAGCAGGTAAGACTGGGGCTATCATTAAGTATATTCCTCTTGATGATCAAAATTTTGTTACGCTTGATAATTTAAAAAGTGTAGTTACCCCTAAAACAAAAGTTATTAGTTTAGCTGAAATAACTAATGTTGTCGGAGATGTTAGACCAATTAAAGAAATTTGTGAATTTGCTCATGAAAGAGATATCTTTGTGGTTGTAGATGGTGCGCAAAGTGTACCGCATAAAAAAACTGATGTAGTTGATAGTGATGTCGATTTTTTAGCTTTTTCGGGACATAAAATGTTAGGACCAACAGGGGTTGGTGTTTTATATGCTAAATATGAATTAATGGATGCGATTGAGCCAGTTAATTTAGGGGGAGGAATGAATGAATCATTTGACTCACCCGAAAAAATGGTTTTAAAAGAAATTCCTACAAGACTTGAAGCAGGTACCCCTAATATAGCAGGAGTAATTGGGTTAGGTGAAGCAGTCAAATATTTAAATAATATTGGCATGGCTAAAATTGAACAACGTGAAAAAGAATTAAGAAGTTATTTAATTGAAAAATTAGTTAAAATACCTCATATTGATATTTTAAATTTAGAGTCTGACAGTGGTATTGTAACCTTTAATGTTGAAGGGTTATTTTCTGAAGATGTAGCATACTTCTTAAATAAATATGGTATATGTGTAAGAGCGGGTAGTCACTGTGCAAAACTCACTAAAGATGTTTTGGGAGTGGTTAATTCAATTAGAGTAAGTTTATATTTTTATAACACGGAAAGTGAAATTGATAATTTAGTTGATTTATTAAAAGATAAAGATAAAATAATGAAAGAAATGATTTAAGTGGTTGAAGTGTACCCAATGAAGTAGACAAAGAAAAAAAAGAGAATGGTAACTTCAATAGAAATAATATAAACTGATATT
>CANQGF010000069.1 GCA_947601485.1 uncultured Bacilli bacterium | reverse complement strand
CTAATATGAAATCTTTTGAACAATTTTTATTTATTAAACTTTGAGCTATTTTGATTTTTGTATCTTCACTGCCTTCTTTAAGTCCTTCTATACGTCCCTCATCCTTTAATTCTTCACAATGTAATTCATAATTTTCTTTTGCTGAACTTTTATTCCAATTTAACCAATATCTTATTGCCTCTAACATTTTACTATCTCCTTTCGCAATTTTTCGCATTTCTTGCTCACTATTACTTCCTATTATTTTTAAATATTTTATAAATCTATCTTCATCTTTTTCTGGAATGCTATTAGCTATATCATATCTTATCAAATATACTGATACACCATTAGTTATTATTAAATTTGATAAGTCATTTTTTAAGTTATATCCATTTACTATTTCAGGATTCTTATTAGCATAATTACCTTGTATTAAATTTATGCTAATTACTTTTTTAAAGTTTTCTGGTTTAGTTTTAGTATATTGATTACCATATAATCTACATAAGTATCCTAAACTTTTATTAAAATTTCTCTCCCAAAAGATACCCTTATACATCTCCAATGATATAATTAATTCGTCATTCTCTATTATTAAATCTCTATAATATGCCTTATATTTCTTACTATTTGGCATAATATATGCCTCAGGTATAATTTTATTAATAACTATATTATCACAATTATTATTTCCATTATGACTAAAAAAACTATTAATAAAATCTTCTAATATTTCAGGTTTAGAAAATACATATTTGAATGCCAAATCATCTGTTAATGGCAACATTTTATTTTTCATGATGATACCTCTTTCTAAAAGGAATATTTTTCTTCCTCTACTAATATATATCGCGTTTAAATATCAATTTCCTTTTAATTTTTGTGACTTTTTTAAAAAAATCTGCATTTCTGTTACCAAATCTCTAGAGATTTTGCATAAATTATATCCTTTAACAATAAATTAAATCCTTTTTTTAAACATTTTATTTTTCTCCCTTCACTATATATATTCGCGCTTTTTCTTTCATTTCCTTTTTTTAATAAATTTTTTTACAAAAAAATTACACAAAAAAGAAAAGATATACTTTCAAATATATCTTTTCCCGGATTAAGTTTATGATGGTTTTTATGACTTTTCCTTGTCAAGGTATTAGCCTTTTGTAGCTGGACGATAACATTCTAGAGAGCTTCCATCCCCAGAATATGTATACCAACCGGACCCGCAGAAATAGCTCCGGTCAGACTTAGTTGATACCATGCCGTCACCGACGCACGCACTATTGCAAGACGATTCAAAGTCCCCAAGAATGTGCCCAACGCTACAAACATATGCATCAGAGGGACCGAACAGAGCATAACTCACGTCACATTTACTCTCGCATTCCGATTTCGAGTTCAGCCAGTTAGGAAAACCCGTATTTTTCCCATCTTTGGAGAACATATGGCATGAATAGGAGTTATCGTCGTAACGTTCGCATTTAGCATAATAGCCGGCCGTTTCGCACTCACGGGCGGCAGTAGATCGGTCAGTACTCCAGAAATCAAGGGCTCCGTAACTGTTCATGCACCCGTACACTATTTTCTTACTGCAGGTCCCTTTTTTAGCATTTTTGCAAGCAGACTCTGCAGAACTTCTCGTGGAATAACGGTCGCTAGTTTCACTACAAGTATAGTATGAAGTACTAGAGTACCATCCTTTACTTGATGCACTAGCTTTACATATATATCCTCTAGAAGATGACCCTTTTTGAGCATCTTGTACTAATTCCTCTCCTGTTGAACAACTATATGCTGCTTCTGTACTTTGCGTTGTACTTACATTATTAGTTGATACTCTTCCTGATGCATCTGTTACTCTTCCTTCTATAGTATACTCTGTTCCATCATTAAGGCCTGTTACTTTACAATTACCATTTGTATCTTGAGTAAACCATACACCTTTTTCTTTGGCACTGCATTCATATTTAACTACACTACTTCCATTTGCTGTATCACTTCCTGTTACATTGACTGTTATACTATTTGTATCTTTACTTTTATATGTAACATTACTTACTGTTGGGTTATTTAAATCTAATGTTATTGATGCTTCTTTACCTACTGATATATTATTTGCTCTATCTTTTAGAAAAGCATATCTTGTTTTCTTACCTTCTGTACTATCTAACACTGGTTCTGTTGGACTTACACTTGTACCACTTACATTTACCCAATTACCATTACATGAACTTTGACTTGTACTTATACAATAACTTACGACATCACTCGCTGTCCAACTGATGCTATATGTTACGTTTACTTTATGTGAATAACCACTATTTAATGTTGCATTATTTTCTTTGGATCCAATTATAGTAAATGTATTTACTACTGGTACATCATCATCTTTTGCAAAATACAAATCACAATATGATGCTTGGGTAGCTTGCAATGTTATTTTGCCATCTAGACTTTGACTTACTATACTATTTGATACATCATTATTATTTGAATCATAACATTTAGTTTTATCTAAATTTAACAAATAGCCTTTGGTTGGAAATGATATATCACTAGATATTGCATAATTACTCGATCCATCATCTTTATATATTGCAAAGTTTTTTATTCCTTTTGCTTCCTTAATAACATTAACTTCTTGTTTTTTATTTGGTTTAATTATTACAAATATTGTTAATACTATTAACAACACAAGAGTTAAATACATATATTTCCTTTTATTCTTCATTCTGTACATCTCCCTATTTTAGACAAATTATATCTATGAATTTATTTTAGATAAATTTTGTCTAAAAGTCAATAGACAATTTTTGTCTATGATTAAATTAAGTTAGGTGGTATATATGAATAGAATAAAAGAAATAAGAGAAGATAAAGGTTTTACTCAAACTGAAGTGGCTAAAAAATTAGGGATAACCCAAAGAAATTATAGTTATTTTGAAACAGGTCAAACGATGTTAACTGAAGAAATACTTAATAAAATAGCTAACTTTTATAATACTAGTATTGATTATTTATTATATAGAACTGATGTTAGAAATGCTTATCCTAAAAGTATAATAAATGAAAAAAACTAACAATTAGTTAGTCTTTAAAAATATTTTGATTAGATATAAAAAAATATCTTTCAAAATTATTATAATCTTTTTCAATTATTTGATAAGAATTAGGTAAATAAAAATTAGCTAATTCTTTTACTTTGTTTCCCTCTTTATCACCAATTTCAAATGCAATTAAATATAGTATTTTTAAGTTATTTTTTATTTTTTCAAGTATCACTTTATAAAAGTATATTCCATTATCAGGAGCATAAATAGCATTTTCTGGCTCATATTTTATTTTTTCAGAAACAGGACTATTATAAGATACATATGGGGGATTACTAATTATTAAATCATATTTATTTAAAGAAAGAAAATTATGAATATCTTCAGTCTTAAAATTAATATTTACTTGATTGTTTTTAGCATTTATTTTAGCAAGTTTAATAGCATTTTCACTTATATCAATCGCATCTATATCACAATCTATATGTCTTTTTAAAGCAATACTAATACAACCACTGCCAGTACCAATTTCTAATATTTTAGGATTTACCATATTTAATTTTTTTAAATATTTAATAGTTTTATCAACTAAATATTCGGTTTCAAAACGAGGTATTAAAACATCTTCATTAACATTTATAATAGTATCATAAAAATCTACATTACCTATTAAATATTGAACTGGATAACCATTATGAAGTTTAATTAAAGCTTGTTTTTGCTTACTTTTAGGAATATATTTTTTAATTAATTCTTCATCAGTCATTAATTATTAAAATTTTCTCCTGCTAATTTAAGACGTAAATCCTCTGTTATTAAAGCTTCAATAATAGGGTCTAAATGTCCATTCATTACACGGTCAAGTTCCATAATTGAAAAATTAATACGATGGTCGGTAACTCTATTTTGCGGATAGTTGTATGTTCTAATTTTTTCTGATCTATCTCCAGTACCAATCTTACTCTTTCTTTCTGCTCCAACTTCATTTTCTTGTTTTTGTTTCATCTCATCATGTAATTTAATTTTAAGTAAACGCATGGCATTTTCTTTATTTTTAAGTTGACTACGTTCAGTTTGACACGCTACAACAACTCCAGTTGGAATATGGGTTATTCTAACGGCTGAATTTGAGGTATTAACTGATTGTCCACCTGCCCCACTGGAATGATAAACATCAATTTTTAAATCACTTTCTTTAACCTCAATATTAACATCTTCTACTTCTGGCATAACGAGTACCGTAGCAGTTGAGGTATGAACTCTTCCTTGAGTTTCAGTAACAGGTACTCTTTGTACCCTATGTGATCCACTTTCATATTTTAATTTAGAATAAACATTATTTCCTTTAACCATATATTCTATTTGAGAATACCCGCCACTTGTACCTTCAAGAGCATTTATAACTTCAATTTTCCAGCCCTCTTTTTCGGCATAATAAGAATACATTCTAAATAAATCCCCCGCAAAAATATTAGCTTCATCTCCTCCAGCTGCTCCCCTTATTTCCATAATAACATTTTTGCCATCATTTTCATCTTTAGGAACTAATAAAATCTCTAATTCATGTTTAATAACTTCTTCTTTTTTAGTAAGTTCTTCTGCTTCAATGGTAGCCATTTCCTTTAATTCTTCATCATCAAGTAGACTTTTAGCTTCTTCTAATGCTTTAACTGTTTCCTTATATTCATTATATTTATTTACTATTTCTTCTAAATCTGATGCTTCTTTAGATAGTTTTTTTAATAAATTATAATCATTTAAAACATCAGGTTTAACTAATTCTTGTTTTAATTCTTGATATTTACTAACTATATTGTCTAATCTTTCAAACATAATTATTCCTCACTTACTTAAGATTATAACATAATTATCCATTATTCAAAAGGGATAACATGGATATTACAATGTTTAATTATGGAAAATTTATTTTCTACTTTATTATGAATACTTACCGCAATAGCATTAGATTCTTTTAAAGAAATATCACCATTCATTGCTATTTCCACATCAATATAGCAACGACTTCCAAACATTCTTGTTTTAAAATCATTTATTTTAATATCAGGATGTCCTTCTAAAATAGTTTTTTCAATTTGTTCTTTTAAATCGTCATCACAAGCTTTATCAACCATTCTATTTGTAGCGTCAATAAAGATTTCAATCGCTGTTTTAACAATTAAAATAGCAATTAATAAACTACATATCGGATCAAATATTGGATAACCTAGTTTAGCAAGTCCTACACTGACAAAAGATGCCACTGAAGATAGGGCATCACTTCGATGATGCCAAGCATCAGCTTTCATTGAAGAAGAATTAATTTTTTTAGCAGTATGCATTGTATAATGAAACATACCTTCTTTAACTAAAATAGAAATAACTGCTACTACTAAAGCACTTGACCCAGGAATAACTAATTCTTTATTACTCATAATATCAGATAAACCTATATAACCTATAGAAAGTCCTGATAAAAGTAAGATAAAGGATAAAATTATAGCAAAAATAGATTCTATTTTTTCATGCCCATAAGGATGACCAGAATCTGCTTCTTTATTAGAAATAACAAGCCCAATAATAACAATAATCGTACTTATTACATCTGATAAAGAATGAAATGCATCTGATACAATAGCTTTAGAATGAGCAAATAATCCTACTACTAATTTTAAAACAAATAAAAGAAAATTGATGATAATTGTTAAAAAAGAAACTTTAACCCCTATATTATTTAATAACTTTTTTATTTTAAAAACCTCCTCCCATAATAAAGTCAAGTATTTTCTATACAAAACTTTATAAATTATTTTTAATTTTTGATTTTTATCCTAG
>CANQGF010000068.1 GCA_947601485.1 uncultured Bacilli bacterium | reverse complement strand
ATTGAAAAAGACATATGAATAATCTATAATATCTTTTCGCTAAAAAAGGAAGGAAAATTCATATGTCTGAAGCAAATGATACTATAAAATTAAAGAAAAATCAATACAAGCACTTAACAAAGGAGGCTAACGTTAAGCAAAATCGGATTTAGAGAATATATGGAAAAACCTTGGCACAACTATTATTTTATTGTTATAATTAATTAAGAAAACTTATTGAAAATGTATTGGGAAAATTTATTTTGTTTATCCAAAAAGTTAGAAAGAGGAAGAAGTATTAAAATGATAGAAAAAGTTAATCCTATTGTACCAGTATATACTGATTACGAAAATGATACTGATATATTTGAAAAATGTAATTTTGATGTAGATATTTTTTTAGAAAAATATCCTGAAACACGTTGTTTATCTAAACAAGAAATAATTGCTATTCATTCTTATTGCGAAACTGGGAAAAAATATGATTTTGCTAATGATACTATATTAGGAAGTGGAAGGTCATCTGGTTATAGTTGTATTTTTAAAATAGAAGATGGTAGATGGATTGTATGGAAAACTGATGAAAAAAGAGGTTTTTATTCTGCCAAAGCATTTGCTACTACTATTGAAGCTTGTTATTATTTACTATCTTTACAAAAAAATGTTAATGAAAATCAATGCAAAGATTATTTTAATAATTTATTAGATAATGGTATGTTAACAGAAGAAATGATAGAATTTAGTCAAAACTTTAATTATTCAATTAGTAATTCAAAATTTAAAAAATATGGTGAAACCGATGATAGTGGGACAATAGCAAGTACATTAAGTGAATTTGAATATGATTCAACTCAAACTGAAGAAGTATTAAAAAAGCATGAAAGTTTAAAAGAATGTGATGATAATTTAAAAGAGAATAAAAACCCACACAAAATAACGTCAGTAGCAAAAGCTATATCAATGGCAGTTCGAAACAAAGACTTTAGCAAAAAATCAGCAATTTTAATGAAAAAAATTTTTGGTGAGGAATCAATTAATAGTAATCCCCTAAAGAATATTCCAAATTATGAAATGAGATTATATTTTATAAATGGTAACTATTTTGAATTTATGGATGATGCAATAAACTATTGCCGTGCTAATAATATGTCTAAAAAAAGATTAATAATTTTAGATTATTTTAGGGAATTTGCTGGTTTTAGTGATGTAATAAGAAGGAAAGATTGTAATACGGAAAAATTCTTTTCTGTTGTTAATGAAGATAATTTTTGCGTTTATAATAATGAAAAAAGTATATGTTGTGGCGAGTTTATTTGGGAAAATAAAGATGGAAATATACGAGAAATGTATGAGCCATTTAGAAAAAATGGCATAGTTTTTGAAGATGATATATATTTAAAACAAGATAAAAAAATGCAACGTATACTAAGTCTCTGCAAAGAGACTTCTAATAGAAAAAAATAATTCTTATAATAAATTCACTTTTCTTTTTCGTAATTTGCAATAAAAGCTCAAGTTGCATCCTCTAAAGTTACTGTAAGTGAAGCTCAAATTCAAGAATATTTAGAAGACTTAAAGAAGAAAGTCCTGAATTAAAAAAGAGAATAGAAAAAAGAATATTAGAACATAAAAATAATAGAGAACAGTCAAATAATTTTGATAATAAAGGACAAATACTTTTTGATTGGCAACCTTTAACAGATAAAGAAATTGAAGAACATTATCTAAAAGACAAGAGCAAAACCGTAGACAAGAGCAAAGAAAAAGTGCTCAAATGGCTACTAAATTGTTACTACGTCTTTAATAAAATACTTGCTTATTAGCGAGTTTTTTATATGAAAAAAGAATTTATTCAACATAAATTCTTGGGACTCTTTTACCAATTGAACAAACAACTTCATTAGTAATGGTATCTAAGTGTTTAGCTATTCTTCTTATATGCTCAATATCTTTAATTATTGTTACTTTATCATTTATCTTAACTGTATCATCTACTAAAACAAATAACATATCCATACAAATATTTCCTACAATAGGGTATTCCTTATCATTAATATAAACAGTTCGTCCTGTATTTTTTCTAATAATTCCATCAGCATATCCGATTGGGATAACAGCAATTTTTTTAGTGCCTTGAACTTTGTATGAACCATTATAACCAACGGTTTCATTTGTTACTTCATTAATTTGAAATACTTTACTATAAAGACTAAAAGTTGGTAGATAATCATCATCTAAAGTTTCTTGTAAACCATAGATAACTATTCCTAAACGACATCCATTAGCGTAACTTCTTTTTTTGTATAATATGGTGGCATCACTCGCGGTTAAATGAACAATAGGTATTTTAGTTAAATCAATATTTTGAGTATATTCTTCAAATCTTTTAAATTGTTTTTCTGTATCTTCTTTTGATAAATGATTATAAATATGAGTATAGATACCTTCTAAAATCATCTTACTATTCAATATTTTATGATATACATTTTCTAAATCTTCTTTATTTCTTATGCCAAGTCTATTCATTCCTGTATCAACTTTAATATGAACTTTTAAATCTTGATGATTTATTTTTAAAAGTTCTTCTAAATAATCTTTATTGCTGATAGTAATCGTAATATTATACTTTAAACATAAAGGTATATAATTAGAGGCAATCGTTTCTAAACATAATATAGGTATATTATGAATATGCTTTCTAATTTCTAAAGCTTCTTCCAAACTTGATACCGCTAAATAATTACAACCAGCATCAACGATACTTTTAACAGTTAAAATATTGAAATGACCATAGCAATCAGCTTTAACAACCCCAAAATAGTATTTATAATCTGGATATTTTCTCATAAATGTTTGAACATTTTTTTTAATATTACCCAAATTAATTTCAACATATGTATTTCTAAACATTTTTACCATCCCTTATCATTATACCAATAATTATTATATGTATCTACTTTAAATTAATGGTATAATAGATTAGAGTTGATGAAGATGGAAGATAAAAAAGAGAGTTATATATTCTATAATGTGGTTGCTTTTTTAATAAGACACATAGGACATTTAATTTTTTTAGATCAAGTTATTGGAAAAGAAAATATTCCTAATGAAGGTGGTTGTATTTTAGCAGGTAACCACACTTCTAATTTTGATTCTATCTTACTTTTTCGTAGTACTAAAAGAGTTATTCATATTTTAGGTAAAGCTGAATTATTTAAAGGACCTTTTGGTTTTATATTTAAAGGTATGCATTTAATTTCTGTAGATCGCTTAAGAAAAAGTCCGGAAGTTATTATTAAATCAATAAGATTACTTAATGAAGATAAAGTAGTAGGTATTTTTCCAGAAGGCACATTTCACAAAGAGACAATTATTTTACCATTTAAACCAGGAGTTATAAAAATGGCTAGTGAAAGTCATAAACCCATTATTCCTTTTGCCATAGTAGGAAAGTTTAAATTATTTAGTCATCCCAAAATTATATTTGGTAAACCTATCTATTTAGATCAAGTAGAAGAAAATGATAAATTAAAATATTTAGAAGACACTATTATAAAAATGATAAAAGAAAATAGTTAATTAATATATTTTTTGACGATTAAAGCATCATCAAGATGATATTTAACACCTTTAATTATTTGATAATTTTCATGACCTTTTCCTAAAATTAATAAAATATCTTCATCTTCTAATAAATCTATACCTTTTTTTATGGCTTCTTCTCTATCATAAATAATTTCATAATTATCTCTTTTATTATCTTTTATAATATCATTCATAATATGAGTTTCATCTTCATTTCTTGGATTATCATTAGTAAAGATAACATGATCGGATAGAGTAGTAGCAATATTACCCATGATTGGTCTTTTAAATGCATCGCGATCACCACCACAACCTAAAATTGTAATTAGATGATGATGAGGTATATCTTGATAAGATGTTATAACTTTTAAAACAGCATCTGGTGTATGAGCATAATCCACTACAATATAGCTATTATCTTTTTTGTATGTTTCACACCGTCCTTTGGGTGGATAAATATTTTTAGTAATATTAATTATATCGGAAATATTAAAACCTAAAGTAGATAAAATACCAATAGCGTTTAAATAATTATAAATATTAAATAAACTAGTTAAATTAGTTTGAACATTATAGTTTTTGTTTTGATATTTAAAATTAATTACTGTATGATCGGGTTTAATTTCATAATTTACTATTTCAAAGTCACCAGTCATACCATAAGTTAAATAATTACTAGATTCTTTAAAATACTTAGCATATTCATCATCATTATTAATTAAAATAAAATGATCTTTTTTTAAATAATTTAATATTTTTAATTTACTTTGTAAATATCCTTCCATATTTTTATGAAAATCGAGATGATCTTCTGTTAAATTAGTAAATCCTACAGCATCAAAGGTAAGTCCTTTAATTCGTTCTTCATATAAACTATGACTTGATACTTCCATGACAAAATAAGAAACATTACTTTCAATAGCGTGTATCAATAGTTTATATAAAGTTAAGATATCGGGAGTAGTATTATTTACTTCAATAAATTCATCATTATGATAGTAGCCGATAGTTCCAAGATATGCTGCATTTTCCCCTAGTTGCTCAAGTATTTCATAAATAAGATAGCAACTAGTTGTTTTGCCATTTGTCCCCGTAACGCCAATAATTTTTAATTTTTTTAATTTATCACTATAGGTATTAGCTATCACTTCTTTTAAATATTCTTGGCTATCATTAACTTTTTCGTAGGGAATAGGTAATTCTAAATCTTCTTCACCGACAACTTTACTAGCGCCATTTGAAATGGCCTCATTAATATACTTATGACCATCAACTGTATGGCCTTTAATGGCTACAAATATTTGACCTTTTTGAACCAATTTAGAATTGGTCTCGTAAAGTAACATTTAATCACATCCTATAATAAATTATGTTTGAAAATGCATTTAGATAATAAATAATGATAAAATAAAAAAGGGTGTAAAAAATTTTCCGGGGTAAAATAGTAGTTATTGACTTAAATAGCCAACTACTATTTTTTCTATTTCATTCCAATGTCCACTTTCTTGATAGCATCTTAAAGCTATTAAATAATTAGCACCCTCTATACTCCATCTCATTCCTGCTTGTTTTAATCTTTGCTGTACTATTATTTTATTAGAACTTTCTATGGCTCCACTTCCTACAAACCATCCATTTTGCTCATAAGTAGAATAATCTATTTTATCTTTATTATTTTTTAAATAAACTGGTAAATTACATACAGTTGATGGTACTTTTATATCTCTATATTTATTTAATTCTTTTTCGATTAATTTATATTCTCTTGAATAACAATAGCCTATTATTTTATCTTTAAACTTTTCTATCTTTTTCATATCCTCATTAAAGATAAATTTACCATAATCATATATGTTTTCTATCAAATGAAATTTATCTAATATTTGGATTGCCTCTGGAAATAATTCACTTATCATATTTCTAAGCCATGTTGCTCTATCAGATATAAATACAATATTTTCATATTTCCAGTATTCAAGTTCTACTGCTTTCGCAAATATTAATATTCTAAAAGTATCAACATTTCCTACATATGCAACATATTCTTTATGGTTGATTTGATTTGCCTTATCTTTTCTTCTATACAAATCATTTTCAGAAAATAAGATTCCTAATTTATTTTCTTTCCATGTAGAACCATTTTCATCTTCTATTCTAGTATTCACTGCAGCTCCGTCTGCTTGAATATATAAAGTACCTTTTTTCTTAACACAGTGAGTATCTATAAGAGCTCGGTTATTCCATATTTTTAAAGCTTTATTATAATTATAATCGAAAACTATTTTTCCTATAAATTTAGTAATATTCATTACTGTAACATAAGATATATCTATATTATAGACTCTTTTAATTATTT
>CANQGF010000067.1 GCA_947601485.1 uncultured Bacilli bacterium | reverse complement strand
CAAAGTAAATGCAATACTTATTCTCATTGTAAATACAACCGATATATCAAAAATTGTATTTACTTTGAGAATTAAGATTCTTTAGTAAAATATTAGTAAAATGTTTACAAATGAGTTGCCTATGTGCTATAATTTAAACATAATAAGAGGGAGTGGTTATAGATGAAGATGTTAACCGCAGAAATTACAAAGTTATTAGATAAATTATATAATTTACGTGGTGACGATAGTGTGATTCTTGCCAAAATGGAAAAAGAAAAAAATATTGCTACTGAAACAAAGGAAAGAACAACTGAAGAAAAGGCTAAATTACAAGAAAAAATTGAAAATTTAACTGAAGAAGAAAGAGTTTTAGGAGAAGAAGGAGATAAGTTATTACAAGCTTTATCAAGAATTAAAACTGATGATTTTAAATTTGTTTTAGATAAATTAAAGATTAATTTTAATCCTGATCAATTAAGTGAAGATGTTAATAATTTACTTCCTAAAACCATCGATAAAGTAAAAGATGAAACTAGTAGAGCTAAAGAAGAATTAGTTGAAGTTGAATCAGAAATGAATAGTGCAATAGCTACTATTGAAGAACTTGCTATTAGAAAAGATGAAGCTTTAGAAAACCAAGCTCGTTTAAATGAATATTTTGATTTAGCTTTAAAAGGAAATATTAATATTACGAGGGATTCAATTACTTCATTATTAGAAAAATTTGATTTTACGGAAGATGAACGTAGAGAAGCCGCTAAATTAATGATGTTCCCAGAAGATGCTTTATATGATTATGAAGATAAAATAAAAAATGGTCATCAAAATGGTAAAAGTATTTCAGAAGTTTTTGCTGAAGCTAAAGAAGGTGTAAGTGAAAAAGAATTTAATGAAAAAAGTAAAAAATCACCAAAAGAAGAATTAATTGATGTTTTAACGGAATTAGGATTTGATTATTTAGATTTTACAAGTAGTGATTTAGATAAAATACTAACTAATTATAATCGTGAAGATTTAGTTAAAAATGTAGAATATGCAAAAAGCAAAAATATTAAATTAGACTTATTTACTGATAATGTAGCTTTATTATATGATAAAGAATTTGAAGCAAAAATTGATCGTTTAATCGAGATTGGCAAAGAACCATTTGATATATATTTAAATCCTAACATTTTAATTAAATATGATAAAAATACATTGGATAAAACAATAGATAAATTAGTTAATAGTGGCCTAGATCCAAAAAAAGTACCATTAATTGCTTACTAGGAGGGATAGTATGGAAGATATAAAAGCCAAGTTGGATTTACTAGAATTAAGTGAAAAAGAAAGAAAATTTGCGATAGAAAAATTTTTAGTATCTTTAAGTGAAGTTACTTATGATGATCTTAAGAAAATAGTAGATTTTCTTAAAGAAAAAGGTATTCATTTAACAAAGGCGAGAGAAATTAAAATTTTAGCTAATGATTATAATGATATTATTAAAAATTTTAGTATTATCGAAAGTGTTAATGAATTAGGACTATATAGAGAAGATCCATTAAGAATAAATAAGAATGCTTTAGATATTTTTAAAAAAATTAAATATTGTATTCAAGTAGGAAAGCCATATAAAAAAGAAGATGGCAGTTATGAAAAATTCTTATTTAGTGAAGCCGAATGGCAAAAAGTTTTTAATCTAAATAGTGAATCAGTAACAGTATCATCTCCATCTAAAACCGAAACTGTAACTAGTGAAGATACTACTGAATATAGTAATGATTTTGATTATGCTGCATTTTCAATTAATGATGAAGATATAGTAACTGTTGTTCCTCCTAGAGATGAAGTACAAAGTGAAACTGTAGATGCCACTAGAGATTTAGATTTAAGTTCTGTTTCCGCTAAAAGAAAAGAATTAGAAGGTTTAAAAGAAAATTTAAAAGAAAGCTTTGAAAGTCAATTTGTTAACTTTGATAGTTCTCTTAATGATGATCCAATGATATCCTTTGATGATATTGAACCTGAAACTTATAGGAGGTAACGAATGAAATTTTTAGAAAAATATAATTTTAATAAAGAAGATATTGCTGAATTTTTAGATAATTCACCTAAAAAATTAATTAATTTAATTAAAAATAATAAGAAATTAGTTTGTGAAAATATCAATTATTTAAAAGATTTAGGAGTTACCAATTATCAACAAATATTTTTAGAATATTATGATATGTTCTTATTAGATCATAGTAATTTTGTCGATATTTTTGCTAAATATGATCCTAAAGATTTAATTGAAAAGTTAAAAAAGAACATTAAAATTGTAGAATATTTATAAGGTGCTTAAAGCATCTTTTTTAATAAAAGAAAAGGAAAATTTTAAATGAAAATACTATTAATTTTTTTAATTAGTTTTTTTCTTACTGGTTGTAAAGAGAGAATATATGAAGAAAAAAACGTTGACTATTTTAAAATAGAAAATAAAAATATTGATGTATATAGTGATATTAAAATAAATGATATATTAATTAATAATAGTAGTTATGAAATTATTAGTAATAATTATCAAATTGATACTAATAAATTAGGGGAAAAAGAATATGAAATTTATTATTTAAAAGATAATAAAAAATATGTTTATAAGTTTAAATTAAATGTAGTAGATAACATACCACCTTTAGTTTTTAGTGGTACCAGTAAAAAAGTTAAAATTGGTTATGAAGGAGATTTGTGTAATTTAATTACTTATGGTGATAATTATACAGGTGATGTTTTATGCCAAATTGATGGTGATTTTGATTTACAAAAAGAAGGAGAATACAAGCTAAAATATACTTTATCTGATAGTAGTAAAAATAAAAAAGAAGTTAAAGTAAATTTAACAGTATATGACCCTAGTAAAGAAGATAACAGTAATAGTACTTCACCTAAAAAAGAAACTATTTCATTTGAGAATATTAGAAAAAAATATGAAAATGAAAAAGTGTCTTTGGGTATTGATGTTTCCAAATGGCAAGGAGAAATTAATTTTAAAAAAGTTAAAGAAGCTGGAGCTAGTTTTGTCATGATACGAATTGGTTATCAAGATGGAGTTGATGGCGAGATTGTTGTTGATTCATACTTTAAAGAAAATATCAAAAATGCTAAAGCTAATGGTTTAAAAGTGGGAGTGTACTTTAATAGTCAAGCTCATACTCTTAAAGAAATTGATAACCAAGCAAAATGGGTTATTGATACTTTAGATAACGAGACGTTAGATTTTCCGATTGCTTTTGATTGGGAAAATTGGTCAAAATGGAATTCTTTTAAAATCAGTTTTCATACAGTTAATGAAATGGCTAAAAATTTTATTAAAATAATGGAAAATAACGGATATCGAGGCATGATGTATGGTAGTAAATTTTATTTAGAAACTATTTGGGATGATTTTGATATTACTTGGTTAGCTCATTATACAGATAAAACCAATTATCAAGGTGATTATTTAATGTGGCAATGTGCTAATAATGGAAGAATTAGTGGTATTTATGGTGATGTTGACATTGATATTTTATATGAATAGTGTTAGTTAATGTCAAATAATACCTCTTTTTCTTTTATAAAAAAGGGCTCTTTTGGTATAATAATATTAGGAGGATAAATGAAAAGCGTAGTAATTAAAGGAAAAAGAGAATTTGAAATAAAAAATATAGATGAACCAGAAAAGATGACTGGTAAAGTTTTAATTAAAGTCCATAAAACAGGAATTTGTGGATCAGATTTACATTATTTTGAATTAGGTGAACCAAAAGGGCTTATAATGGGTCATGAATATTCAGGTGAAGTATTAGATAATGGGGGAAGAGAAGATTTAAAAATTGGTGATAGAGTAACAGCATTACCATTGTCACCATGTGGTCATTGTGATGCTTGCTTATCCGGTAATATTCATTATTGTCCTGAAACTTGGGCTCATGCAAGCGGACTTTCTTTAGATAACCCTGGTGGACTTGAACCAATGCTAAGTGTTAGAAGTGATATGGTTTTTAAATTACCTGATGAAATGAGTGATGAAGAAGGGGCTTTAGTTGAACCAACAGCGGTTGGTTATCACGCAATTAATCTAGCTAATATTGATGTTGGCGATGAAGTTCTTATTATCGGATCTGGTGTTATTGGTTTAATGTGTGCAATGTTTGCTAAAAAAAGTGGAGCAAGTCATGTAATTGTTTCAGAAGTTAATGAAGCAAGAGGAGAAGAAGCTGTAAATTTAGGTGTTGCTGATGGTTTTGTTAATGCTAAAGATGAAGAAGCAATGAGATCATATATAAATCATTTTGATAAAGTAATTGAATGTTGTGGTAATTCTCAAGCAGTTAATAGCGCCATGGATTTAGTGAAACCTGGTGGCAAAGTTATTTTAGTTGGGGTATCAATGCTTCCGATTAATTTTAATAGTATTCAAACAGTTATGAAAGAAATTACTGTTATTGGTGCGATTGCTTACAAAAAAGAAGAATTTGCTAAATGTATAAGCATGATTGCTAATAAAGAAATTGAAGTAACACGATTTATTTCTAAAATAGTTACTTTAGAGGATGTTCAAGAATGTTATGAAGAACTTACCAGTGGTACTTCCAATTCAATTAAAATATTAGTTGATCCAAATAAAAACTGATTATTTACAATCAGCTTTTATTTGGATCAATTTATAAAATATCTTTTTGTATTTTTTGTACATCTTCAACAGTTAGATTAGCAGCTTTAGCTATAGCTTCTAAAGGGAATCCATCTTTTAGTAAATTTTTGACCATTGTTTCAATGCCATTATCATAACCATCATTATATCCATCTTCTTTGGCATATTTTAATCCATTATGATAAACTATCTCAGCATCTCTTTCTCTTTCCATTTGATCTATGATCTTTTCATCTTCATTTAACTCAAACACTTTCATCCCAACTTCCTTCACTATCTCATTTACTTCCCCTAGTTTTTTTAACTCTTCTTCATTTGCCTCTAATGCTGTTAAATATATATGTTCTTCTTCTCCTTTGATATTTCTATCATACCATGTTTTTTTATAATTTAAAACATTTACATCTATTATTTCATAGTCATCATAATATATTTCGTTTAATGTTAAATTATATAATTTTATTTCTTCTTTTGGTGCTTTGCCTATTTTATTGAAATTTAAATTTATTTGAAATATTTTTTTGATATCTTCATATTTGATAGTGCTAATATAAAAATGTAGGTTTTTCGACATTTTTATATTCGTCTTTTTCTACATTTTTATATTAGCACTATCATTTTGCTCCCTCTACTAATATATATCGCGCGTGAGTGCCGATTTCCTTCTTTTTGAATGAAATTTGTTTAAAAAACACAAAAATAATTACATAAAAAAGAAAAGGCATCTAACCTTTTCAAGTAACATTATAAAAATGTTTATTATTATTTTTGAGAAGAAGATTCTTGTATTTTTTCTACTTCTTCTACAGTTAAGTTAGCAACTTGAGCAATTATTTCGATTGGTACATTTTTAGTGTTTAGTAAATTTTTGACCATTGAAAGTTTTTCTTTAAGGACACCATTATCATAACCAACTTTAACGCCATCATTATATCCATCTTCTTTGGCATATTTTAATCCATTATGATAAACTATTTCAGCATCTCTTTCTCTTTCCATTTGATCTATGATTTTTTCATCTTCATTTAACTCAAACACTTTCATCCCAACTTCCTTCACTATCTCATTTACTTCCCCTAGTTTTTTTAACTCTTCTTCATTTGCCTCTAATGCTGTTAAATATATATGTTCTTCTTCTCCTTTGATATTTCTATCATACCATGTTTTTTTATAATTTAAAACATTTACATCTATTATTTCATAGTCATCATAATATATTTCGTTTAATGTTAAATTATATAATTTTATTTCTTCTTTTGGTGCTTTGCCTATTTTATTGAAATTTAAATTTATTTGAAATATTTTTTTGATATTTTCATATTCTTTCTTATGTTTATATTCTCTTGTTATAAGTGAATTATAATAAAATATATTTCTTTCTTTTATAGATT
>CANQGF010000066.1 GCA_947601485.1 uncultured Bacilli bacterium | reverse complement strand
TTAACAAATAACTTATTTTCTAGGTATTACGGACTTTTTTGATTTTTGAAATTAACCCCTATTCAACACTTTTGGAGACTCCTATTATACCATTTAACTAATCCCCTAAATGGCTTCGAAAAGATTATACCATAATTATTTTGAAAATAAAAGCATAATATAATATAGGTGGTAAAATGCTTATTAATTATACAGATAAAGAACTTGATTTATTAGCAAGGATTATGAGAGCAGAAGCTTTGAATGAAGGAGATTTAGGCATGCTTATGGTTGGCAACGTTGTTGTTAATAGAGTAGTAGCTAATTGTTTAACATTTAAAAATATTCATTCGATAACAGATGCAATATATCAACCTAATCAATTTTCGGGAACCAATAGTTCTCTTTATTATGGTCAAGCAACAACTATGGAAAAGCGACTTGCGGAAAGTGTTTTAAGAGGAGAGTACTATTATCCCGCCACTAACGCTTTATGGTTTTATGCTCCTGGCAATAATTCTTGTCAAAGTACATGGTATAGTCAACCTTTAGCGGGCAAATATAAAAATCATTGTTTTTATCGTCCTCAAATGGGTGAATGTCAAGAATTGTATTAAAAAAGTTGATTCCTTTATGTTAATAAATCAACTTCTTTATATATATAAAATTATAATTTTAAACTTTTAACTATTAAATCAAAACCATCTTTTTTTTCATAAAGTTCTTCATTTAGAGAGTATGATCTCAAAGGCAACTTATAAACAACTGGACATAATTCTTTTAATAAAGAAGCATTATTAGAATACATTATTTCTCCTTCATTAGGATAGCCAATGTATACAGGAGAATTATTAACAATAATTAATAACCGATTAGTAAGATAATTATAAGAAAAACAACTAAAATCAATATTTCTTTCTAAATATTTTAAAACATTGTTTGTATTAAATATTAACAATCCTTTTAATAATTCACAAGTATTTACAGCTTTAGAATCTTGAACTAATTCTTTTAATTCTTCAAAATTAAAGTCAGTTATAGTCCAACAGTAATTTTTATAAATTGCTGGTTCAAAAACATTATTATTTTTAATATCTTCAATAGTCACATTTTTAGCAAAGATAATTCCATCTTCAAAAATCATTCTTGCTTGCTCATCATTTCTTGAATATTTTGCCATTTTGTTATTAATATCTTCCCAAGTTATATCATGACCTAAATATATTAAATAAGTACTTTTATCTATTTGTTCTTCAAAAGATGTAATTTGTTGATAATCTTCTTTAGTTAATTGTTCATTTAATGAAAGAGAATCTAATTCTTTTGAATCAAAAGTAGGTATTATTTCTTTTAATTTATCAAGTAATTCACCATCAAATTTTTGATAAATGTCATTTAATTTATAATTTTTGTCTCTTACATAGCTACCAAATTCAGGATATTTATCCATTAATGCTTTGATTTGGTAGAACAGTTTTTGCCCCTTTTTTACTACTTCTAATAATAAACTATCAATATAGTCCTCAATTTCTTTTACTTTTTTAGAACCAAAAACTTTACTATTAAAGTCATATTTTTGCTTAACTTTATTTTGACTTTCTTCAATTAAAGGTTCACCTATAACAAAAAATGAACCAAAGCTTTCATTATAATAAGCATTCATCTTATATTTCCAAATGGTTTTAACAACTGTTTCGTAATTTTGATCGGCGGATTGTTTTGCATAAAAATCTAAAAGTTCTAAAAATCTTGTATCTAAAAATTCAGCACTAATTTGTTGATAACTAGCATAGGATGCTAATTCTTTTTTTAATGTATTGGTGGCTTTTTTTAAAACTTGATCATAATCTACATGATAAAAATGTTTTCGATATTCACTACGAAAATCACGCCATGATTCAAATAAATATTCTATTCTATCGTTAAAATTACCTTGAAAAAATTGAACATTTTTATTGATTTCTTGAATTACTTTTTCATAAAAATCTTTAACACTTAAATAAGAACGGTAAAATACATTTTCTAGTGCTTCAGATGCAGAATTAATGTTTTGCCAAAAAATATTTTTAAAAACATATTCTGCATTCCAACCAACAATATTATTATCTTTTAATACTTCAAGAATAATTTCTTTATAACATTTTTCAACATAACTATTAAAAGTACCATAGTCATCAATAAAATTAGCTAAATCACTAAATTTTCTGAAATTAGAATGAGCATTTTTAAAATCTTCAGCCTTTGCTTTTAAGTTGATAGCATAAGTTTTTAAATATTCTGGGACATTAATAAAAATAGACATTTGCATATCTTCATCAAAGTCATCATCTGAAATTTTTATAAAAACGTCTAAACTTTTAATAATATTAGCAATGCTTTCCCTAGCTTCTTCAATTTGGCTCATCACATATTGTAGTTTTTCTTCCTTACTTCTTTGAGACAAAATTGTAAAATCGCCACTAACATCAATAGTTCCATATAATTTATTTTCTTTTAAAAATTTATAGGCCTCAATAATATCTCTATTTCTGCCATTATGTTTAGCATGATATTCGATAGCTTTTGGAGCTAATTGTTTATAAGCTTCATTAAGATCATCATAAGTAAAGCCTTCCTTTAAATTTAAAATAGTCATTGCTTGTTCTTTATTCATAATACCACCAACTTGGCATTTATTCTAACATGTTAGCCATTTAATGTAAATGATTTTTTCTATCTTGCTTTTTTTAATCTTTTAAACATATAGATTTAATCTATGTAAGTAATCATTTCTTCTAATTCTTTCTTTTTTGCTCGATAATTTTCTTCTTCGGGATAGCCTATTGCAAGTCCGGTAACTAAATCCATGGCATCAAGTCCTAAATATTTAGCAATATCACTTCTTGTATAACTAACGTCTCTAATCCATAAAGAGCCAAGACCAATATTAGCTGCAGCTAAACAAATATTTTCTCCAGCACATCCAATAGATAAATAATCACCCTCAAACCAGTTAGCATTATTATCTCTAAAAATTAGAATTAGTATAGGTGCTTCTTTAATAATTCGAATGCTTTCTTGAACACTGGCAGTGGGTATATAATTTTTAGTAGCGTAACTATTTTCTAAGACTTTATCTTTTTGTCTATCTAATTGTTTTTGCATAATATCAGCAATGTCTAATCTTTTATTTTTGAGTATTACAAAATGCCATGGTTGTCTATTTGCAGCAGAAGGAGCTAATCTGGCACAATTTAATATATACTTAATATCTTCTTCTTTTACTTCATCTTTTTTAAATTTTCGATTGCTTCTTCTTAATTCAATTACCTTATTAAATTCCATTTTTCTACCTCGTTACAATATTATTGTATATTAATTTATTATAAATAAGCAACATTGTTTTAATAAAACTATGTTTTTTTACAAAAGTATGATATAATCTTACTCACAAGGGAGTGAATTTAATGAAAGTATTAAAGAAAAATTTACCTGAAGGGGTTAAAAGAGTATATACCACTTATAAAGGGGTAAAAGTTAAATTAATACCTATGCCTAAAAAAACAAAAAAGAATAAATAGTTATTGCAAGATTATTTATTCTTTTTTATTATTCAAAAAATTTATCAATTCTTGTATTTAAAACAACGGATATTTTGTATAAAGTATCAATAGAACAACCAACAGCGCCCTTTTTAAATTCTAGTCTTCTAGTAAAATCGTATGATTTTCCAATATCAAGAGCTAATTGTTCTTGAGTAATACCATTTAATAAACGATATTTTTTAATATTTAAACTAATTCTTTTTCTAATATCATCAGCAAACTCAAAATCTCTTTTATATGCAGTCAATTATACCACCATAATATATTGTCACATTAAAAGATTATTTTGTCCGGTAACTGTAATGTCCTGTTAAATGAAATAAAAATATTAAAATTAAGTAGTCCATAATTGCTATGTTTACGAATATATGTTATTATTTAGAAAGTTGAGAGGCTATTATGGAATTAAAAAGTATCAAAGGAATATCTAATGCTTTTGAAACTAAACTTAATAGTTTAGGTATTTTTAGTGTGGAAAACTTAATTGAATATTATCCATATCGTTATAATATTATTAATTTAATAAATATAAAAGATGCAGTTCCAGATGAAGTATGTACGGTAAAAGCTTTTGTAGTAGATGAACCTAAAGTTCAATATATAAAAAGAAATTTTAATAGAATGATTTTTAAAGTAATGAGTGATAATCTTATTTTCAATGTTACTATATTTAATAGAGCTTTTTATAAAAAAAATTTAACATTAAATAAAATGGTTGTTTTAGTAGGTAAATATAATAAGTTAAAAAATACTTTTACTGCTAGTGATATAAAGTTTAATCTTGTAGAAAATAAAATAGAGCCTGTATATCATTTAGTTGAAGGACTTACTAATAATAACTTATCTAAATTTATTAATGAAGCTTTAAAGAATAATTTATATTATGATTATATACCTTATATATATACCGAAAAATATCATTTTATTAATAAATTAGAAGCTGTTAATTTAATTCATAATCCGAGAAGTATAAGTGATATTAAAGCTTCTTATTTAAGATTAAAATATGAAGAATTATTTGACTTTATGTTTAAAATTAATTATTTAAAAAAACTTAATAATAAAGCTAAAGGTATTAAAAGAGATTTAAATAATAATTATATTGATTTATTTAGTAATAACCTTCCTTTTAAACTTACGAGTGATCAAATTAAAGTAATGACGGAAATTTATCAAGATTTAACAAATGAGGCTAGAATGAATAGGCTAGTTTTAGGGGATGTTGGCAGTGGTAAAACTATTGTTGCTACTTATGCTATTTATTTAAACTTTTTAAGTGGTTATCAAAGTACTTTAATGGCTCCGACAGAGATACTTGCAACCCAACATTATGAAAGTATAAAAAAAATATTAAATGCATTTAATATTAAGACAGAAATTTTAACAGGTGCTACTAAAAAGAAAGAGCGAGATAATATTTTAAATAATTTAAAAGATGGCAAAATTGATTTATTAATTGGTACCCATGCATTAATTAGTGATAATGTTGAATTTAACAAACTAGGATTAGTTATTACAGATGAACAACACCGTTTTGGAGTATCTCAAAGAAATAATTTAAGTGCTAAAGGTATAACTCCTGATGTTTTATATTTATCAGCTACTCCAATTCCTAGAACTTATGCTTTAACTATTTATGGTGATTTAGATTTATCTATGATTAAAACTAAACCGGTGGGAAGGAAAGAAATAATTACTAAAGTATATAAAGATAATGATATAAAAGATGTCTTATATAAGATATTGGATGAATTAAAATTAGGTCATCAAATTTATGTTGTATCACCTTTAATCGAAAATAATGGTGAGCTTGATTTAAAAAGTGTATTTGATTTAGAAGAAAAATTTAATATAGCATTTAATCATCAAGTAAAAATAGGAATTTTACATGGTAAATTAAAACCAACGGAAAAAGAAAAAATAATGGATGATTTTAAAAAAGGCGATTTAAAAATATTAATATCTACTACCGTTATTGAAGTAGGTGTAGATGTTCCAAATACGACCATGATAGTTATTTTTAATGCCGAAAGATTTGGCCTTGCAACTTTGCATCAATTAAGAGGTAGAGTGGGCAGAGGAAATATTCAAAGTTATTGTTATCTTATTAGTAATAAAGATGTGGAAAGATTAAAAGTACTTGAAGAAAGTAATGATGGTTTTTATATTAGTGAAAAAGATTTTGAAATGCGTGGTAGTGGTGATCTGTTTGGCCTTAAACAAAGTGGTGAAGCAACATTTAAAATTGCTAATTTGAAAACTGATGGAGAAATTTTATTGCAAGCCAAAGTTGATTCTTTAGAGTATATTGAAAAGGAATTATATTTAGATAATGAATATTATGAAAGTATGGTAAATGAAATAACTTTTATACAATAGAAATTTGTAAAACTTTTTTTAAACTAATTGACAAAGAAAAAAATTTATTCTATTATTATTATAGGCATGATAGAAAACAATCATGCTTTGATATAACTCTTACGAATTTAAAGGTGAGAGTGAATCAACCAAAACCCCCTGAAGAGTCAGCGAAAGCTGGCTCATTTTTGTGTGTGTCGTGCATGGCATTTAGCTAGAGGGTAAAAGTCCCTTATACGC
>CANQGF010000065.1 GCA_947601485.1 uncultured Bacilli bacterium | reverse complement strand
ATTCCATTATTATTAGAGTCAAAGCATTTAGTTTTATCTAAATTTAATAAATATCCCTTTGTAGGAAATGATGTATCGCTAGACATTACATAATTACCTGATGCATCTTGTTTATAGATAGCAACCTGTCGTTCTTCTAATGTTAATTCATTCTTATTAACAACCTTTTTTCCCCTATTTCCATTAATTACCATAAAAAAACTTATGGCAATCAACAATAATACGCTTATCTTGGCGTACTTATCCCTTTTAATCATAAACTACTCTCCTATTGTGCTTATAGCACAGATATAGTGTAACACAACAAGCTATTTTTGTCTAGTGCTATAAGCCCATAAAAATATTTCTAGTTATATAAGAAAATTATGTTAGGAGATGGTGTTAATGGCACTAAAAAATAATGATGATTACTACTATAATATAGTTAGAAAAAATATTAAAAAATATCGCAAAGAAAAAGGCTATACTTTACAAAAGTTAGCCGAAGAAGCAGAAATGTCAATGGATTATTTAGCAGAAATAGAAAGTGAAAAAAGAAAGAAAAGTTTTAGCCTAGCAATTTTAGGAAGAATATCTGAAGTTTTAGATGTTGATATTAAAAAATTTTTTAATAAATTATAATTAATAAAGTAAAAAAATTGCTAAACAGCAATTTTTAAAAAGGCATATTCATTTTACCATTACTCATTTTTTTCATCATATCTTTCATCATATCAAATTGTTTTAGTAAACGATTAACTTCTTCAACAGTTCGACCACTACCTTTAGCAATTCTTTGTTTTCTTGTTGCTTTTAAAACTTCAGGATGTCTTCTTTCATAAGGAGTCATTGATAAAATGATTGCTTCAACATGAGCCATTTCTTTAGGATCTATAGAAATATTATTTAAACCCATGCTTCTTGCTTGAGGAAGCATCTTAATAATATTTTCTAAAGGCCCTAATTTTTTTATTTGTTTAAATGTTTTTAGAAAATCTTCTAAATCAAATGAGCCTTGACGCATTTTTTTAGCTTGTTCTATGGCTTCATCTTCAGAAACAATACCTTCTACTTTTTCCGCAATAGATAATATATCGCCCATATCCAAAATTCGTTCAGCCATTCTTGTTGGATGAAATTCAGATAAACCATCCATTTTTTCAGAATCTCCAACAAACTTAATTGGAACATTAGTAAGATGTCTTAAAGATAAAGCTACTCCACCTTTAGTATCGCCATCCATTTTAGTTAAGATACAACCTGTTAATTTTAAAGCCTCATTAAAACCACTTATAACATTAATTGCATCTTGTCCCATCATAGCGTCAATTACTAAAATAGTTTCATTAAAAGAAATATTTTCTTCTAAATTTTTTAGTTCATTCATTAATTCTTCATCTATTTGAAGACGACCAGCAGTATCAATAATTACATAATCAAAATCATTTTCTTTAGCGTAATTAATTCCATCTTTAGCTATTTCTAAAACACTTTTATCTTCTTTAAAAACAGGTATATTTAAAGAAGAACCAATATCCTCTAATTGTTTAATAGCAGCGGGACGATAAATATCACAAGCTACTAAAAGAGGTTTACGATTATATTTTTTTCTTAATAAATTAGCTAACTTACCAGCAGAAGTAGTTTTACCACTACCTTGAAGACCACATAATAAAAGAATTTTAAAGCCATTACTTGTATCAAGTGGCTCATAATTATCACCAAGTAAATGAACAAGTTCATCTTTAACAATCTTAATAAATAATTCATCAGGTTTAAGTGATTTATCAACATTTAAACCTAAAGCTTTTTCTTTAACATTATTAATAAATTCTTTAACAACATTATAATTAACATCTGCTTCAAGAAGGGCCATTCTTATTTCTCTCATCGCATCATTTATATTATCTTCAGTAATTTTGCCCATTCCTCTAATGTTTTTTATCGCATTACTTATACGATCTCCCATATATTCAAACATAATAATTCTCCTTTACTTTGATGATATTTCTTTATCTAATTAATCCATATTACTATCAATATTTATTATATCATTAATTTCTTTTTTAATTTCTTTTATATCATTCAATTCTAATACATGTTCTAATTTAATATTTTTTAAAACTATTTTTAATTTTTCTTCATAATTGAGTAATTTTTTTTCCACATTTTTAATAATACTTCCTACTCTTGCTTTAGAAATATTTTTTAAATCTGCTATTTCTTGCATCGTCATATTCTCTCCATAATATAGATCAAATATTTCTCTATTACTTTCTTTAATTAAATCTTTATAAACTAAAAATAATTCATTATAATATAAAAATTTATCCATTATACCATATCCTTAAATAAACCATAAATATAATTTTCAATATCAAATGGTTTTAAATCAGTCATTTTTTCTCCTAAACCAATAAATTTAACTGGTAGGTTGACTTCTTCTTTTATAGCTAAAACTATTCCTCCTTTAGCAGTACCATCAAGTTTAGTTAAAACAATACCGGTAATATTAGTTATTTCTTTAAAAGATTTAGCTTGAGATATACCATTCTGACCAGTTGAGGCATCAATTACAAGTAAGGTTTCATGCGGAGCACCATTTATATGCGTACCAATAACTTTATTAATTTTTTCAAGTTCTTTCATTAAATTAACTTTATTTTGAAGACGTCCTGCTGTATCAATTAAAACAATATCAACATTCTCATTTTTAGCTTTCAAAAGACCATCATAGATTACACTTGCTGGGTCACTACCTTCTACACCATAAAATAATGATCCCGTTTTATTTGCCCATATCTCTAATTGTTCAACTGCCCCTGCTCTAAAAGTATCTCCTGCAATCATCATAACTTTTTTGCCTTCACTTATATATTTATAGGCAAGTTTAGCAATCGTTGTGGTCTTTCCTACCCCGTTTACACCAACCATTAAAATAACCGTAGGGCCATCATTATTTATATTTATTTTGTCTGATAAGCTTTCCCCTTCTACATATATGATTAATAATTCATCAACTATTACTTCTTTTAAATAAGAAGTATCAGTAATATTTTCACTTTTAACTCTTTTTCTTAACTTATCCATGAAGTTCATGACTGTATTAACACCAATATCAGCCATAATTAAAGTTTCTTCTAATTCTTCAAAATATTCTTCTGATACTTTAGTATATTTAATACCTAAAATATTTAATTTAGAGACAAATTCTTCTCTAGTCTTTTTTAAGCCTTTATCATAGTCTTCAACTATTTCTTTTTCTTCTGCATCTTTAATTTCTTTTTTTCTACTTACTAAATTTTTTAATTTATCAAATAAGCCCATTTGATATCACCCATTTAATAATACCAAAAAAAAATGTTATTTAAAAGTTTTTTTACTTATTTCTTAAGAAGATAGCAAGAAATTGAAAAACTTTTCTTAAATTAAAAGGAAATCAAGGAAAAAAGACGTAAATATATATTAGAGGGGGGAAAAGATGGATTAAAAAATTTTATACCAAATAATAAATTTAGAAATTTTTCAAATGAAAGAAATGGAGAGTGATAAAGGATGAAAAATGAAATAATATTATTTGAAAATCAAAATGTTAAATTAGAAGTAAATATGCAAGATGAAACGGTATGGCTTAGTGCAAATCAAATGGCATTATTATTTAGTAAAGATGAAAAAACTATTAGAAAACATATAAATAATATTTTTAATGATGGTGAATTAGAAAAAATTAACAACACTCAAAAAATGCGTGTTGTAGGTGTTAAACAATTAGTACCTTTTTACAATTTAGATGTTATTATAAGTGTTGGCTATCGTGTTAAATCGCAAAATGGTATTATTTTTAGAAGATGGGCTAATAAAATATTAAAAGATTATATGATTAAAGGTTATGCTGTTAATCAAAAAAGATTAGATTATTTAGAAAAAACAGTTAAGTTAATAGATATTGCAAGTAGAGGTAATAATAGATTGACTGGCGATGAAACTAAAGAAATAATAAATGTTATTAATGAATATTCTAAAGCCTTAGACTTATTAGATGACTACGATCACCAAACTTTAAAAAAAGTTAAAGGACAAAAATGTGAAAAAGTTATAACTTATGAAGAATGTTTAAAAGTCATAAACAAATTAAAGTTTAATAATGATAGTAATTTATTTGCTTTAGAAAGAGATAATAATTTTAAATCTATCATCAATGATATCTATCAGTCCTTTGATAAATGTGATGTTTATCCAAGTGTTGAAGAAAAAGCCGCTAATCTTCTTTATTTAACTGTTAAAAACCACGCTTTTATTGATGGTAATAAAAGAATTGCAGCGACCATATTTATTTATTTTTTACAAGTAAATAATATTCTTTATCAAAATGATAAACAAATTATCGATAACAATACTCTTGCATCAATAACCCTTTTAATCGCAGAATCAAATCCTCAAGAAAAAGAAATAATGATTGATTTAATTACGAATTTTCTAAAATAGATTAAAATAAATTGACATAAAATTATAGACATTAAAGGCATTTTAGAGTATAATTATTACTAGTTCGAAAAACTTTTTTTATTTAAGAAAGAGGGAAAAATTTATGAAAGATATTGCAACAAGTATAGTTGCGTTAGGTGGACTTGGTGAAGTTGGTAAAAATATGTATGTTATCACTCACGATGACGAAATAATTATAATAGATGCTGGGGTAATGTTTCCAGAAGTTGGTTTACTTGGTGTTGATTATGTTATTCAAGATGTAACTTATTTAAAGCAAAATGAAAGCAAAATAAAAGCTTTATTTATAACTCATGGACATGAAGACCATATTGGTGGTATCCCATTTTTACTTAATCAAGTACATATTCCTGTTATTTATGCTCCTAAAATTGCTAAAGATTTAATTGATAAAAAATTAGAAGAAAGAGAAATTAATTATAAAAATATTGAAGTTATTAACAAAGATTTAAAAGTTAAGTTTAAACATTTTGAAATTGAATTTGTTAATACTACTCACTCTATTCCTGATTCATACGCTATTGTAATTCATACTCCAAATGGTGTAATCTTTGAAACAGGAGATTTTAAATTCGATTTAACTCCTATTGGACCAATGGCTGATATTCATAAGATGGCTGAATTAGGTAGTAAAGGAGTTACTCTTCTTTTAAGTGATTCTACTAATGCTTTATCAACTGGATTTTCAAATAGTGAATCCGTAGTTGATGAAACTTTAAATGATATTATAGGTAGACATATAGGAAGAGTTATAATTGCAACTTTTGCATCTAATATTTTTAGAGTTAAACACATTGTTGAAACATGTAAAAAATATAATCGAAAGATAATAACTTTTGGTAGAAGTATGGAAACATCTATTGAACTTGCTTTGAATAATGGACTTATTACGGACAAATCAATATTTATTGATATAAACCAAGCTAAAAGTTTAAAAAGAAATGAAATATGTATTCTATGTACTGGTAGTCAAGGGGAACCTTTAGCGGCTTTATCAAGAATTGCTAATGGAACACATAAACAAATATCGCTTTTACCAGATGATTTAGTTATTTTTTCATCTAGTCCTATTCCAGGTAATGCCGAAAGTATAAATAGAATAATTAATAAAATTTATTTAAAAGGAGTTAAAGTTTATACTAATTCAGAATTTAGTGATATTCATACTTCTGGACATGCTAAATTAGAAGAATTAAAATGGATGCTTCGAATAATTAAACCTAAATATTTTATGCCTATGCATGGTGAATTTAGAATGTTACAACAACACGCTAATATCGCTAAAATGTGTGATATTACTGAAGAAAACACTTTTATTTGTAGTAATGGTGATGTTATTTTACTTAAAAATGGCAATGTTTATCGAGGTGGCACTGTACCATCAGGTGATGTTTATGTGGATGGCTCAAGAGTTGGGGATGTTGGAAGCATTGTAATAAAAGATCGTAAACTTATGAGTCAAGATGGTATCTTAATTACCATTTTAAATATTAATACTTTAACAAGAAAATTATTAATTAAACCAAATGTTACGGCAAGAGGATTTGTCCTAGTTAATGAAAATCAAGAATTAATGAATAAAATTGAAAGAAAAACTAGTGAAATAGTTAATAACTTTTTAAGAAATTCTTTATATAATTATACTGATTTAAAAAATCAAATTATTTTAGAATTATTACCATTTATAAATGAACTTACTGGTCGAAGACCAATCATTTTACCAGTTATTATGGAAGTTAATAGAAGAGATGAATAATCTCTTTTTTTATAAAAGGTTGTGTTAAACATTATGACTGATAATGATATTCGGCATATGCAATATTTAAATTAATAGGCATATTAATT
>CANQGF010000064.1 GCA_947601485.1 uncultured Bacilli bacterium | reverse complement strand
GGTGTTCTTGAAGGGAATCGAACCCTTGGCCTTACGCGTCGGAGGCGTACGCTCTATCCAACTGAGCTACAAGAACACCTATATTATACCATCAATCATAAATTACTTCATCCACTTTTTGATCAAAATCAAAAAGATAGTGATCTAATTCATTAAATAAACATTCACTATAACATAATCCTATTTTATAAACAGAATATTTACTAAAAAAATGATCATAAAAACCTTTACCATATCCTAGGCGAGAACCATCTAAAGAAAAACAAACACCCGGTGTTATTACAACACAACCATCTAAACTCAAAACTTTATTATTTGTTATTGGCTCTAATATATTAGAATATCCCTTCTTTAAATCATTTAGAGAATTTATATAATAAAAATTCATTTCCCCATTTTCTATTTTAGGAACTGCTACTAATTTACTTTTTAAAAAATATTTTATTAAATTAATGGTATCTACTTCACCATTATAAGAAACATAAATTAAAATATTTTTTTTATTTTTAATGATTGGATGATTAATTACTAAATTAAATATTTTTTCATCTTTAGCCTGTTTATTTGAAATATTACTTCGAATATTTAAATATTTCTTTCTAATTTTATCTTTCATACTATCTTTTTCTTCTTAATGATGGACCTTTTTCTTCACTAATTTCTTCATTTAATTGTTCATCATGATATGTTCCATATTCACATGTAATATCTTTATTAGTATCTACATCATTTTCAATTAATAATTCAATATCAGTTCTTTTTTCAAGTTCTTCAAATATTTTATCCAAAGAGCCAAACTTATTTACTAATTCTCCAAAAGAATCTTCCCAATAAGAAAGTACAATATTTTCTTGTTCTTCTTTAGATAAATTGGCAATTTCACCAGTGGCTTTTAAAATAATTATTTCATCTACATCATCTGGCATTTCATAATAAACATTCCCAGTTACCGGACCGCTTTTAATTTCTAAAAGATCTGCTTTTTCTAATCTATTTTTAAATCTTATAGGTACCAATATAGCATTTAATCCTGTTGGGTTATTTAAATATTCTAAAACTTCTAAATGTTCTAATGGTTCAAATGTTTTATCATATTTTAAATTTTCGAGAAAACTTTCACGAGTAAATTTATACGCTAATCTCTCATTTAATGCCTTAAATATATTATAAATAGGAATTAAATTAGATATATTTCTCCTTTGAATAAATTCTTCACTTGGTCTATTTTTATTAATATTTTCAAAATTTGGCTTATAACCTTCATCTGCGATATCTTTAAAAATATCTAATATATTTTTTGCTTTAATCACAACGCTTCCAATAACTGTTCCAATGTAAATTAACAATAACCCCATAATATCACCTTTTGGTTAACTATAATACCACAAAATATTAATCTAATCAATTAAAAAAGTAGAATTATTCTTCTACTTTAAAACCTTTTTGATACATTTTAATTCTAATTTGAAATTCTAATTCATCGCCATCATATTTTTTACTTAATTTATTTTTAAGTTTTAAATATTCTTTCTCATAGACATCTTTATTATCACAAAAAGAAAATTCATCTATTACATTCATGATATTATCTTTAGAAAAACCTTTATTTTGTAAATCATTAATTATTTTTAATTTTAACATCTTACTTGATAAATTACTATTTATATTAATTTTTTTCTTAATATATTTTCTAATTTTATCATACCATACATCTAATTCTATAGTATCTAAATAATTATTAATTTCATCTTCCTTAAAGCCTAATTTTTTTAATTCCATTTTTATTTTATAAGGCCCAATTAATTTTAAATTAATCGCATCATTTACATAAGCTTTAATATATAATTCATTATTTAATAATTTTTCTTTAATTAATCTATCAATCGTATAATTAATTACATCAGTATCATAATCTTTTAATTTATTTTTTATTTCACTACTAGTTCTCAACTTGACATTTATAAATTTCAAAGCTTTATGATAACTTTCTAAATAAGTATTTTCTTTTAATAATTTAGTTAATTTAGCATTATCTATTTCTTTTTTTAATAATAATTCATATTTTAAAATAACATCATCATATAAATTAATGCTAGTTTTATTATCTAAAAATACTTCATATAAACCATTTTTCTTTTTACTAATTTTCTCTATTTTCATATTCTTCACAGGCTTTACTTAAATCTTTAATTAAGTTATCAACATCAGACATTTTTTTAACTTTAGCTCCACTTGCAAATTTATGACCACCACCGTTATATCTTGATGCTATTTCATTAATTATTGGTCCACGACTACGAATACTTATTTTATATTGATTATTTTTAACATCCTCCGTAATAAAACACCAAATGAGAAGTTCATCTATAAAATTGTAATTGTTAATAAGATTAGCGGGAGTTGAGGCATCAACCCCATACTCTTTTAAAATTTCATCACTTATTTTAATATAACCAAAATGATTTTTATCAATAACTAAATTATTAGTAATATAAGCTATAAATTTATATTCTGAAAAAGATCTAGTATATAACTTTTCATAAAGATTAGTAAAATCAATATGACTTTTCTTTAAAAGATTAATAACTGTTTCAAAAGTTTCAATCGTTGTATTTTTTAAACTAAATCTTTCACTATCTGAAACAATACCTAAAAATAAATTTTCCGCTATTTTAGTATCAAGTACTAATTTAGTATTTAAAATAAGTTCGGCAACCATTTGACAAGTACTAGATTTACTTTCATCAATCCAAGCAATACTAGCTTTAATATCTAATTTAGGATGATGATCTATTTGTAAAATTTCTTTATATTTTAAATTATCAATTCCATCTATTCGAGACATATTTGGTACATCCAATACAATTAGTAAACAATCTTTAATATTTTCATAATCTAATTTATCTAATGCTCCAAATTTTTTGAATTTTGCAACACCAACACCACTAGCATAAACTTTTTTTGTTGGAAATGTGAGTCTAATTGCATCTCTTAAGGCAAAAGAAGAACAAATAGCATCAGGATCAGCCCCAACATGTCTTAAAATTACTATTTGATCATATTTTTTTATTTGATGATATATTTTGTTTAATAAACTTTTATTTATTATTTTAACCACTAACTTTCTTTTATTTACTAATTAATTCTTGAGTATCAAGAGCAATCATTAATTCTTCATTAGTAGGTATAACATAAACTGGTACTTTAGATTCTTCACTAGATATTAAACCTTCATGACTATCTAAGTAAGATGCTATTTTCATATTTTTTTCATGGTCAATATAAATACCTAGACTATTTAACTTATTAATAATGTTTTCTCTAAATTCACGAGCATTTTCCCCAAGTCCTGCGGTAAAGACTAAAGCATCAACTTTGCCATCTAATTTTACATAATATTTAGCAATATAAGAAACAATACGATCAATATACATATCATTAGCTAAAACACACTTTTCATTGCCTTTAGCCATTTCATCTTCAATATCACGGTGATCTGAATACTCTTCACTAATAGCAAGCAGCCCACTTTGTTTATTTAAAGCATTATCAACTTCTTCAATACTTAAATGAGCATTCTTCATAATATAAGGGATCATTGAATAATCGATATCACCACATCTTGTCCCCATCATAATACCAGAGTTAGGACTAAAGCCCATAGTTGTATCAATACTTTCACCATTTTTAATACAACAAAGACTTCCCCCACTACCAATATGACAACTTATGATATTGACATCTTTTTTACCTAACATTTCTTGAACTTTTAAAGTTATATAACGATGACTTGTACCATGAAATCCATATTTACGAACAGCATATTTAGTGTACCAATCCATTGGCACTGGATATAAATATTCTTTTTCTTTCATAGTTTGATGAAAAGCTGTATCAAAAACACCAACCATCGGCGTATTAGGCATTGCTTCTCTAAAAGCTTTAATACCAACTATATTAGCAGGATTATGTAATGGAGCAAGTGGTGATAATTCTTCAACCGTTTTGATAACTTCATCATCAATTAAAGTTGATTTACTATATTTATCTCCACCATGAACGATTCTATGTCCAACACCATCAATTTCCTCTAAAGACTTAATAATATTATTACTAAATAATTCTTCAATTAAATATTTAATTGCGTCACTATGACTAGTAATACTTGCTTGTTTTTTTACTTTTTCACCATTAATTTTAATACTATAAAAAGAATCACTTAAGCCTATTTTTTCAAAATAACCACTAATTAATTCTTTTCCTATAGGTAGTTCAATACAATTAAATTTAAGAGATGAACTACCAGCATTTACTGACAATATTTTCATTTTTCCACCTCTATTTAATTATAAAGGACTAATTTTAATTTGTAAATAATGAATAATTACAAAAAACCTTCCTTAAATTTAGGAAGGATATAAAAATTTTTTCTAAACTCGATTATCTTATTCTAATTCTACTTTTATCTTCTTGTTCTACTAAATTAGCTACTGGAATAAAACTCATACCTAATTCTTCTAAAATATTTTCTTTACCAGCATGAATGGCATCAATACAAGATTTTAATTGTTCAGTACAATCAATTATATGAATACCATCCATAGGCATTTCTTTTAAATAAGTTAAATTAGAAATATATGTTCCATCAATAAGGCCATTTTGATAAGCTTCAATAAAACTTTCTGTTCCTTTAGTAAATAAACCAAAAGTTGAACATACAAAAATTTTATCAGCACCCATACTTCTTAATTCTTTAGCAGTTTCTAATATTGTTCCACCACTTGATATCATATCATCAACGATAATAACCGTTTTATTTTTAGGTGAAAAACCAACAAATTGTTTAGAAACTAAAGGATTTTTACCATCAACAATTCTAGTTACATCTCTTCTTTTAGAAAAGAAAGCATGATTACAACCAAAACGATCAGCAAAATGTCTAGCTCTTTTTTGAGCTCCTTCATCGGGTGCTACAACTAAAATATTTTCGGGATGATTATAATCTATTTGTTCATTTATAACCATAGCTTTAAGCATTTCATTAGTAACAAACATGTTATCAAAATTATGTTTAGATATTGCTGCGGCAGCATCTGGATCATGAGAATCAACAGTTAAAATATTTTTAAAACCTAAATAATGACAATCTCTTAAAAAATCAGCAGCCTCGGTGGATTCACCAAAAGTTCTTCTATGTTGTCTTCCATAAGGTTGAAAAGGAATAATTAAATTCTTTCTAGCTGCATTATCTTTTAAAGCTCCTACCGTTCTTTCAATATCTCTTACATGATCATCTGGTGATAATACATGACCTGTATAAGGATTAGGTGTTTTATCATTAACATCACAAATTATAAAAACATCTTGCTCCCTACATTCTGTTGGTAAAACAACTTTACCTGATCCATCTTGAAATCGAATAAATTCAGCATCCACTATAGCTTCTTTTGGCATAATAGCTTTTAATTCTTTTAAACAGTTGTTGACAAAAATTAATTTTTCCTTCATATATACTCCCTTACTTAAAGAAATAATTGGCATTTAAAAAGAAGGTATTTAAATAACAATTATCCCTTCTTATCTCTTCATTAAGTATTATAAAAAAATTAAATGATTTTGTAAATAATAAGTCAATTATTTTACTAATCTTTTTGTCAAATTTCTTTCTGAATGGCTTTTACTCTTCATAGCTATTTGATCTTTATTAATATCATAATTAGTATTACTTTCTAAATTATATTCATAAGGATTAAAATAACTATCCATAACACTTTTAAAATCGTCTTTTAAAAAATCACTATTTTTTTTAACACTATTATTTCTAATCATTATCCTCACCATTATTATTATGGTAAAAATAATTAATTTAATACTTATTCAGTAGTTTTATTTTTTCCTCTACTTTTTCCTCTAATTTTTTCCATTAAATCTTCATAAATAAGATGAATACATAAATTCTTATTACTATAATCCAATTTAATATATTCTTGAGGATAAATATTATCATCCATAAAATCTTTTATTTTATATTCTATTTCTTCACCATTATTCAAAAGAATTTTAATATTATATAAATTAAGTTTCATGATGTGATAGTCAAAATGAGTACTATTCCTTTCAATTAAAGAATAAACTTTTAATATTTCTTGTAAATATTCTTCTCCATTTTCTATTAAAGCATCTTCTTTAATAATTATCGTTTGTAAATCTTTGGTATTAAAAACATTATCATCTATTTCTTTAATAGTAGTAGGAAGTATTAAACTCTCAATTTTTTGGTCAAAAAAAGCATTATTTTTTATGGCCTCTAAACCTTCATTTAAATAAACTTCTTCAAAAGGTATTTTAATATGACAATTTATTCTTTTTAAACT
>CANQGF010000063.1 GCA_947601485.1 uncultured Bacilli bacterium | reverse complement strand
TTAAGTAAAAAAAATTTTCTTAATATTGTTTCATAATTTATAGTATCCTCTTCATTTTTTAAAAATTCTAATAATAGGTTAGTAGCATTAGTATAATCTTTACTAAATATTTCATTGAATACTTCATTTTTGCCCATTATGATATCTTGAATCATACTGAATATGATATTTTGATAATATTCTATTTCTAATTTATCTGTATCTTTGTTAACAAATGTTTCAACTATTCCATCTTTGTTTATGGAAAGAGCACTAAATTTTAAATTATAAATATTTGTTAAATCACTTTCATCTATGGCAATATCTCCATATTCTTGATATTCCCGATATTCATAAAAGACACGATATTTTATTTCAATTTCTTCAATTTTTTTCAATAATTCATCCTTATGTTCTATATCAAAAGGAATTTCTAATATCTTATTTATTTCTTCATTTTTACTTTCATCAGTTATTTCAACTTTGTGAATATATGTATATTCTTCTAATTGTTTTTCAACTGATGCTATATCTTTAAGTATATAATTAATATCTGTTCTAATATTAATTTGTGAATCATTATCTAATATTTGTTGTAACCAATTTAGATGTTTTATCTTTTCATCTATTATTTCGTATTCTTTTTCCTTTTCTTCTTTACTTGGTTCAGAGTTATATTTACTTTCATTTTTATATCTTTCAATATTATTTATGATACTTACTTCAATAGAATATAAAGTAATTAATGACAAACATAATCTATCTATAACATTATCGATAGCTTCTTTTTTCTTTTTGCTTAAAAATAATTCTTTCCTTATTTCACTTATGGCTAGTAATCTTCCGATTACTTCACTTTGTAAAGTGTTAATATCATTTTTATATAAATCTAACTTTTCACTATTTATTAAATAATTAATTCTATCTTCAACACTTTTTTCTTTTATTCCAGCTTCTTTTATAGAAATATAAAATAATAAATCTATAGTCATTTTAATATGATTATTAAGTTCATCAGCTTCCAATATTAAAGTGTCATAATCTTTCATAGTTGATAGAATACTACTATACTCATTTTTATAGTAATCTACTAAAGTATCATTATTAAATTCTTTTCTTTTAGGTATTTTAACCATATCAAGAGGGCGGACTAATTCTACATTAGTATTATTTTTATGATGTTTAAATAAATTTTTTATTAATTCAATTAAATTCATAATTCCCCCCTGAAAAAGTATAATTATTATAACACCAAAATTACAAAATAAAAAGTTTAAATTTTATAATACCTTTGATTTTTACTTGTTGGTTTATCAGGAATAGTAAGAGCTATTAACCCTTCATCTATAGCTGGATTTAAATAAGTAGATCTTAAAGTTTCTTTTGATTTAATTTTTAATTTATTCATAATTTCTTTTGCAGTCATTGGAACATTATAATCCATTATTTGCAATAATTTTTCAATATTGATTGTTTTTTCAGTGATTGGCTTACTACATGTAATAACTGCTTCTTTTAAAACTTCATCAATCATTTTTAACATAAACTCTATAAAAATCGTCGAATCTCCGCTTTTGTTGCAATCAGAAATAGCATTATAATATTCATCTTGATATTTCTTTATTTGTGATTCTATAGGTAAATATTCAAATACTTCTTTCCAATTAGAAAGAATAATGTTTTGCCATAATCTTGCTGTTCTACCATTTCCATCTTCAAAGGGGTGAATAAAAACAAATTCATAATGGAAGATAGACGATAATATTAATGGATGGATGTCATTTTTTTGCATTTTCATCCAGTCAAATAATTGTTTCATTAATATATCTACTTGTTCTGGTGGAGGACATATATGAATGCAATTTCCATTTTCATCAAATACGCCTTCATTACCTTTTCTAAATTTTCCAGGTTCACTTATGATTAAATTTGTCATAATTCTATGGACTTTTTTTAAATCTTTAATAGAATATGGATTTACATCATTTATCATTTCATAGGCTTTATAGGCATTCTTAACTTCTTGAATTTCTTTTTGCGGGCCAATAACTATTTTTCCATTAATTAAGTCTTTTACTTGATCGATTGATAAAGAATTTGCTTCGATTGATAATGATGAATGTATTGAACGAATCCTATTATTTTTTCTTAAAGTTGGCATTTTATTAAAGTTGGTATAATTATCTAGTTTTCCCATCATTTCCATAATGCTAGAAATATAATCTACCATTAAACTTGTTATAGTAAATGGTGGCATATAATTTTTCATTAAAATTCACCTAGATTCTATAGTATGTATTATACTATTATTCCTTTTTAAATTCAATACATCTTGCTTAAATCTTGCTTAAATCTTACTTAAATCTATTTTATAATTATTTATCATCTTTAAAAAATTAACCATTTTTCAATTAAAATTAAAGATTGTATGTTTCCAAAAATTATTATTTAACTAAGTTTAATTTGTTAATTATTTGTCCTCTTGTTGTCCTTACTTCCTTTTCAATATCATTAACAATATCTTCAATAATACACTCACGATATTCTTGTTTATAAACATCATCACCATATTTTGACATGATATTAAGAAAATTTAAAGAAGGTGTAATATCTTCATTTAAATCATCATAATGAAATACAAATTTGAAACTAAATATGAAAAATCTTAAATTATTTTCTAAAAACATATCAAATATTTTAATTAAAACATTTCTATTTTCGAAATTAAAATTATTAAATACTATTTTTTTGAAAGAATAATCGCTTATTGAAATAGGTGATGAATTTATTATTTCTTTAACAGACGAAGGAATAGTTACTATTTCATCATCAGTTAAAGCTAAATTTACAACATCAAGTATTTCTAGTCCTTCATTTAAAAAGACATTTCCTTTAGATTCATGGTTAAATAAATCACCTTTTAAAACTTTTAAAGTGCTTGGCATAACAACATCTTTATTGTACAGATCTTTTTGAATACTTTGAATGATTTTTGAATCAACTGATGCATGATTAGCTATGTTTTCTAAATTAATTTCTTTAATACCTTCTGGCAAATAGTAAAAACTATTCATCTCTAATGGAGTTATTTCAATACTATTAAGATAATATAAATAAATTAAATGAAATAATTCTAAAAAGTCTTTAGTTATAATATACTCTTCACCATTGTATAAATTGACTTTCAAAGTGCTATTTATATTCATATAATAATAAATTAAACAAGTAGTGCTTAAAGGTTTAACATCATCAAAGGTAATTAATTTATCATCTGTATAGTGGCGAGGAACAAAAGTATCATTAAATGAATGAAGAAAATTATATAATTTTTTAGGATGATCAAGAGCTAAAAAAATATTTAGAAGATAAAAATCTTTAAGAATATTTTCACTTGATGCATTTCCTAATAGTTTGAAAAAAATAGGATTAATTATTTCATTTATCGATTTATCATTAGGGTCGGCAAATTTGTTAGTTCTTTTAATATATTTCTTCATATCGAATCTTTTTTTAATTATTTCTTTATAATATTCCAATTCTTCATCTATAGTATTTTCACTTACAAAAGGTTTCACTACATCAAATGAGGTTAAATAAGTAAATTTGGCATAATAAAACATATTAATTTCATTTATGTTAAGCATATTATAATATCTATATAATTTGTATTTTGCTTCAAATGGTTCTAATTCAATTTTATAAGAACTTTGTAAACCATCTATTGTAGGTTTATATGAATTTTTATAAACAATAAAATCTTCAAGATGACTTTTTAATTTTTGAACTTCGTCTTTATTTAATTCTACATATTCTTTTAATTTTTTATTTAAGACATCTAAATCGGTTAATAACCCTTTATTATCAATTCTAATTTCTAATCTATCTTCTTCTTTTAAAACTTGTTCTAATTCTAAAAATTCACCTCTTTTGTGTTGCAACCCTTCACGTATACATTTAATTATATTACTTATAAATACATTATCATAATCTATATTTTTATCAGGATTTACTTTATATGTTAATTTGGTTAAATCAATTTCTATATCATCATCTAAATCTTCAAGATGGATAGTTAATTTATCTATAGTACTTTTTATATTTCTGATACTTTCTTCTTGATAAGATGTAATTGTACTTGAAAAAATATTTTTAATATTTTTATATTTAAGTAATTCACAATTATTTTTATTTATATTAATAATTACGTTTTTTACATAGTGATAATTAAAAGCATCTTTTGAAATTTCGGTAATCGATGATGGTAAATTAATACTTTTCAATTTTTGAGTAAAAAAAGCGTAGGTGTTTATTTCTTTCAAACCATCATTTAAAACAATATCTTTTATGCTAGTATCCTCAAATATATTATCATCAAATAATCTTGCAACACTATTAATTACTTCTAAACTTTTTGGAAAATAAATGATTTTTCCTTTAGAATCATTTTGAATTTTATTTACAATTGCTAAATCGTTAGGTCTTAAGACAGGACTAGAATATTCTTTTATTTCGGTAATACCTTCAGGCAAATAATATTTATCTTCTTCATTTTTATAATATTTACAATATATTAAATATAAATCATAGTAATTATTATCAAAAAAGTATCGATTGCTATCTTTGTCACTATATATAAAAATAGGTTTATTGCAGGTTCTTAAAATAAAGCAAATTGTTTCTAATGGTAATTTTTCATCCCATTCAAACACATGGCAATCACTAACATAATATTGAATTTTAAAATTAGTAAAGAAATTATATAAACCATCTTTTCTATTTAAAGATAATAATAGATTAAGCATGCCAAAATCAGTTAAAATTCTTGAATTTTTGTCAATGAACAACATTTTTATTAAAAGAATGGCATTAGTGAAATCTTTACTAAATATTTCATTGAATACTTCGTTTTTACCCATTATGATATCTTGAATCATACTGAATATGATATTTTGATAATATTCTATTTCTAATTTATCTGTATCTTTGTTAACAAATGTTTCAACTATTCCATCTTGACTTATGGAAAGAGTACTAAATTTTAAATTATAGATATTTGTTAAATCACTTTCATCTATGGCAATATCTCCATATTCTTGATATTCTCGATATTCATAAAAGACACGATATTTTATTTCAATTTCTTCAATTCTTTTTAATAATTCATCCTTATGTTCTATATCAAAAGGAATTTTTAATATATTATTTATTTCTTCATTTTTACTTTCATCAGTTATTTCAACTTTATGATTATATGTATATTCTTCTAATTGTTTTTCAACTGATGCTATATCTTCAAGTATATAATTAACATCTGTTCTAATATTAATTTGTGAATCATTATCTAATATTTGTTGTAACCAATTTAAATGTTTTATTTTTTCTTCTATTATTTCATATTCTTTCCCTTTTTCTTCTTTACTTGGTTCATAGTTATATTTACTTTCACTTTTATATCTTTCAATATTATTTATGATACTTACTTCAATAGAATATAAAGTATTTAATGACAAACATAATCTATCTATAACATTATCAATGGCTTCTTTTTTCTTTTTACTTAAAAATAATTCTTTCCTTATTTCACTTATAGCTAGTAATCTTCCAATTACTTCATTTTGTAAATTATTAATATCATTTTTATATAAATCTAATTTTTCGCTATTTATTAAATAATTAATTCTATCTTCAACACTTTTTTCTTTTATTTCATCTTCTTTTATAGAAATATTAAATAATAAATCTATAGCCATTTTAATATGATTATTAAGTTCATCAGCTTCTAAAATTAAAGTATCATAATCTTTCATAGTTGATAAAATACTACTATACTCATTTTTATAATAATCTACTAAAGTATCGTTATTAAATTCTTTTCTTTTAGGTATTTTAACTATATCAAGAGGGCGTACTAATTCTGCATTAGTATTTATTTTATGATGTTTAAATAAATTTTTTATTAATTCAATTAACTTCATAAATCCCCCTAAAAAAGTATAATTATTATAACATTAATCACCTAAAATAAAAAGAAAAAAATTACCAAATCTCTAAAGATTTGGTAACAAAAATATTAATTTCTTAAAAAACTAAATTAAAAACTATTTACAAAAACAAAATAAGTTGTTTAAATAAATAGTTATGGAAAATGTATATGCCGCTATCTAACTTTTTTGAAAAAACTCAGGTGGGTTTTGGATAGAAAGGCGGGTGGTGTCAATGAGTAAGAAATATCGTGAAACGATACAATTATTTATTGTTTTTATGCTAGTTTTAGCACTGCTATTATTAGTTATAAAAATAGCTAACCCATTGGGCTAGCCAAACATAACCAGGTAGCGCTTATGCGTTTTCCTATTTATAATTTTAACATATTTATTTTTTATATACAACAACTTTTAATTTGATTACAGGATAAAAATACGAATTAAAAAGAGAAAAATAAGCAAAGCCAGTAATTATCTAAAAAAATAGCAACTTTTCTAT
>CANQGF010000062.1 GCA_947601485.1 uncultured Bacilli bacterium | reverse complement strand
CTTATTTAACTAAGTTAGGATATACTGTTACGCAGAATAACTGATAACAATTTACTATTTCAAAGAACGATTGTTTGCTTATTTTTACGTCTTCATTGACGTGTTTTGTCATGTCTTAAAATTTACTTTTTATTTTCAACCTTCTCCTCTAATAAAATTATAGAAAAAAAATATCTTTTAGACAAGAAAAAAGAAGATTAATTTTCTTCTTTTGTAAAACCATATTTCTTATTGAATTTTTCAATATTACCAGTTTTAGATGCTTTACCTTGAGCACCAGTATAGAATGGATGACATTCACTACATACTTCAACATGAATTTCTTCCTTTACTGATCTTGTTTTAAATGTTGCACCACAAGCACATTTTACAACGGCATCTTTTACATCTGGATGAATACCTTTTTTCATATTTTCTCCTTTCGCCATACTAACTTTTTAGTATAGAAACTCTTTTCGTTCTTTAGTATTATATCATATCTTAAAAATACTGCAAGTAAAACCAATTAATTTTACCATCTTTCATCTAATTTTTTAAAATGAGGATTCCGATAAAATCTTTTTCTTCTTTTAGTCATAGTATCAGTAGATGGAACAAAATCATTATCTAAATTTTCATTTACTTCTTCTTTTTTTATTGAAAAAGGATCTTGATATGAAACATCCATTCTTCTAGATAAGCCTTTATAAGCTCCATTTATAACTGCCACACTTAAAACAACCGCTATTATCTTTTTACTTTTCTTATTCATCTAAACCTCCCAAAATTTTATAAATCTAAATATGATTATAAAAAATGCTAGGCTTTTTGTCAAATGGAATTAACAATCATATCAGATATTACTTCATGACCTTGATAATTAAAGTAGAAACTTTCTTTATTTAAAAAATAATCTTTATTTAGCATTAAATCACTAATATTAATAAATACCACATCATATTTATTAGCTATATTAGCTACTTCTGAATTTAAAATAATAACATTGGTTTTATCTAAATAATTATTTTCATAAAATCCGATTATAATAATTTTACCTTCTGTAATATCTTTTAACGCATAAATAAATTCATCATACATTTTAATAAATTTATCAATACTTTCTTTATTTAAATCTTTAGTAATAGCCATTTTAACTAATTCTTCTTCACCAAAAGATACAGTTATAATATCAGCTTGATGAATAAGTTGTTTAATATTTAATTTATTATTTTTATTTCTTTGATTATTTTTTAAATCATCCATAATATTAACTAATTTATAATTTTCATAAGCATAATCATCATTATAATCTTTTAATATTTTTTTACTGGCAAAATATTCTTTTAAATAATCATTATAACTAATACCATCAATCGCATAACTTGTTTCACCACTAGCTATTCCATCCCCTAAAGCCATAATTCTAATTTTTCTATCTCGATTAAAAAAATATATAAAATAAGCTATAACAACACTTATTAAAACAATTAATATTAATTGATATCTTCTTTTCAAAAAAATCACCTTAAAAAAATAATGTAGAATTTACTACATTATATTTCTTCGATTTTTATTTTAGCACCCACACTAGTTAATTTATTAATAATATTTTCATATCCTCTTAAAATATAATCAATATCAAAAATACTGGTTGTGCCATCAGCAATTAAACCAGCCAAAATTAAAGCTGCTCCCCCTCTTAAATCAGTGGCATGTATTTCTGTACCATGTAATTTAGTTTTGCCATGAATAGTAGCTTTTAATTTATCAACTTCAATATTTGCACCCATTTTAACTAAATAAGGATAATGTCCAACTCGATTTTCCCAAATGGTTTCTTCCATTGTACTTACCCCTTCAGCTTGCGTTAAAACAACACTCATTGGTTGACCTAAATCAGTGGGAAAACCAGGATAAACTAAAGTTGTAACATCAATCGGTTTTAAATGGTCCGTTTTATTCATTGTTACAATATTATCTTCTATTTTAAAATCGACACCCATTTTAGTTAATTTTTCAAATAAAGCCCCATTATGTTCAGGAATAATACCACTTACTTTTAAATCTTTACCTAATAGAGCTCCCATTAAAATATAAGTACCAGCTTCTATCCGATCAGGAATAACTTTTATTTCTGTGCCATGTAATTCTGTTACCCCATCAATTATTATTGTGTCAGTACCGGCCCCACTAATTTTAGCACCCATTTGATTTAAAAAGTCCATAATATTAATTATTTCTACTTCTTTAGCGGCATTATGAATAACCGTTCTACCTTTAGCATAAACTGCTGCAAACATAATATTAATCGTCGCCCCTACACTAGCAAAATCTAGTGTTATATCAGCACCATGTAATTCCGTAGCTTTAATTGTATATTTATGACCTCTTTTAGTAAACTTTGCTCCTAAAGCTTTAAAACCTTTTAAATGAAGGTCAATAGGTCTTGAGCCAATATTACATCCACCGGGAAAATATATTTCAACTCTTTTATATTTCCCTAGTAATACCCCCATAAAATAATAAGAAGCCCGAAGTCTTACACTTAATTCTTGCGTTATTAAAATATTTTTTAAATTAGTCGTATCAATTTTAATTTCACTATCATTTTGTTCAATGTCACAATTTAAATGTTTTACGATATCAAATAAGGCATCTCGATCCGTAATGTTGGGCACATTTTTGATTGTACTAACACCATCGGCAAGTAAAGCTGCTGGTATTAAAGCAACTGCGCTATTTTTAGCCCCACCAATAGAAATCGTACCACTTAAAGTATGACCTCCATCAATTACAATTTTTTTCATTATATACCTTCTTTACATATACCTTTATTATTATTTATGTTAACTAAATAATTTTTGTGCCTAACTATAATCTCCAACATAAAAAAATAAGGTAAATCAAAAAATTATTTTTATTTTTTACTCGTCATCCCTAAAATAATCATACTTTATTTTACTTATCTTTGTCAATAAAAATAAAGTAAATAGCATTCTTAAGCATAACTATTTACTTTATTATATTACTAGCTTTAACTTGAAAATATTTTACTGAAATATCACTTGATGGACTAATTAAATCTTTTGTTAAAAAAGAAGATATCATAAAATATATTAAAATCCCTTCAATAAGAAATAATACTATATTAAATATTAAAAAAGTCTTTTTCCCTACCAACATTTTAATCATCCTACCCGGTCAAAATAAACTGAACAAACATCTTTGACACCAAGTGTCGCTTTAGTCATTTTAGTTCTATCATTATATTCAAAAGTAGATCCTTTTAAACAAAAATATTCTTTAAAGTTATATCCTGAACTAGGTATATCAGAAACCAATCGGTAATTACCATCACCATCATTTAAATATACGAGTAAAGTATAATCATAATTATTAACATATAATTCTCCTACTTCAGCTTTAATTAAACTTACTCCATCATCAATATCTTCATAAAATGCAAAAGAATTATAAATACCTACAATTAACAGTAATGTTAATAAAATTACACTTGATATAATAACTAGTCTTTTTTGAATTCTAGGATTATTAAAATCACTATTTAATTTATCTTTTAAATCATAAAATAACTTTCGTGCATTATTTTTAATATTTTCTAATTTTTTCAAAATAATCATTCCCTACATTTATTTTGAATGATTTTTAATATTTTTATACAAATTTATTTAAAAATATAAAATAAACCTAAAATAATTAGCAAAATTATACCTAAAATAGTGCCATACACCCCTAATTTAGATGTTCCATATTTTCCTAATATTAAACCAAGATAAGTAAATGATGCCGCACAAATGCTAAATATTAAACTAGACATCACAATATTATTAGTAATAGCAGTAAGTCCTAAACCAGTTGAAAAACTATCTAAACTAACAGAAATAGCAATTAAAAATAAATTAAAGATATTGAAATTAATTTCTTTTTCATCTTTCTTAAATAATTCTATTATCATTTCAATTCCAATAAAAAGAAGAATTAAACCAAGTAAAAAATCAACATTAATATTTAGAAAATTGGTTATTTTTTCACCTAAAAGGGTTCCAATTAAGGGCATTATAAAATGAAGTATTCCTACTAAAAGAGTGAAGAATATTATTTTTCTCTTACTAATATTAAGTGTACCTATACTTAAACTAATTGAAAATGTATCCATTGATAAAGAAATACCTATTATAAACAAAGAAATTAATATGGACACCAAATCACCCTAATATAATATATTAATTTCTTTTTAAATTATTAATAAGTTTTTGAGCATACCATTCATATTCTACATTTTGTAAATTTTCTTCTTCATCAAGTAAACACAAAGGTGGAAACATTACACACCACCAATTATTACCCATACCACTTCCTAAAGTAACAACTAAACTTTCATAATCCCCCGCAGCATATTTAATACCTTTATATTCTTTTTCAGGAAAATAGTTATTACCATATTTAATATCATAAGAAACATTATATTCTTTAACTATGTTATCTATTTTATTTAAATTATTTTTAATTCTAAATCTAGCATCTTCAATATTAGAAGCATCTCCAATAATACTATATATTTCTTTTTCTAATTTATCTTTAATTTCCACTTTTAAAACTTGATCATTTTTACTATTGCTATTAGCAATTATTCTAAATCTAATCGCATCATCTGGTATTAATATCTTTTCTTTTTCATTAATACCCACACTAATAGCCACTAAAATAAACAATATAATAATCACTTTTTTCATAAGTTCACCTAATTTATATTGTTAATATCACTTAAACTTTATTCACAACTTTTTAATAGACTTTTAGGTGTAGGTAAATTTTCTGGCATAGTACCACCAATTTTTTTAATTGTTTGTCTTATTGCTTTACCCACAGCATTGTGAGTAACACATGCTTAAGTTTCGTTGTTTACTTTCCTATTTTTTAAAACTTCGTCTGTTTGCGTTATTCTAAATAAATTAGCAGCTAATTCTGTACTTCCCATATAATCCAATATTTCTTCTTTGTCCGGATCTATTCCCTTCCTTTTAGCTATCATTTTAGTTGTTTCGCCATTATATAATCCACGATAACCATAATCATTAAATTTTCCAAAGTTTTTTACACCAGCATTTTTAACGGTAACAAATGTATATAATCTTTTTTTATCTTCATTTAATTTACTGTACTCTTTTTCAGTTAATTCCATTTTTCTAGTTTGATAGGCAAAATATGTTTGACATAAAGCAACTAATTTCTTTCTAGGATCAGCATTTTGGACAATTAAATAACATGCATATCTTGACAGTTGATAATCTTCAATAAACTCTTTTTTTCCTTTACCGCTAATTATTGGCTTCCCGACGTCGGCAAAGCAATCTTTTACATTATTACCACTTATATTACAGCTAATTTTTGCCTTATCAATTACTTTTTTAAAATTCCCCCATTTAGAATAACCTAACGCTAACATTAATTCTCTAGCTTCCCAATATTCGTTTTCCATTTCGTCAATATGTTTAATATCTTCAAATGTTTTTTCTTGATATGTTTTTAATTCGTTTTTCATATTTCACTTTCTATTCTAATTAAAATATAATTATTGATATGCCATTTGACAAAAATTCAAATCAAATAATTCTTACGTTTTTATCATTATATTTCTTTACCTCCGTTTCTTTTTATAGTAGGAATTTTTTCTTCCTCTACTAATATATATCGCGCTTAAAGGCTGATTTCCTTTTTTTTGAATGAAATTTGTTTAAAAAAATAACATAAAAAAGAAAAGGTATCTCACCTTTTCCCGGATTAAGTTTATGAGGTTTTTATGACTTTTCCTTGTCAAGGTATTAGCCTTTAGTGGCAGCATGATAACATTGAAGAGAACTTCCACTTCCAGTATACGTAGACCATCCATCTCCACATCGATAGTTAACACGATCCACCCCTGTAGACACAAAACCATCGGTGACACATGATTGGAGACATTCGTTCTTCATTTTGTATGTGTTCGAGTTCACCGAACACGAATAACCGTCACTGGCGTACAAAAAAAACTCGATCGTACATTCTCTCTCACACCTCGTCTCCCTGTCATCACCCCAAAAAATATAGTTACCTCTAGACCCAATCTGACCGTCAAATATGCTACAATACAAACCCGCTCCGTTGTCCCCCTTGCAGTGGGTATACCAACCCTTCTCAGAACAGTCACGAGCGGCACTGGATTCCGTCAAAAAGGAAGACCCACCACAATGGGAATACTCACTCTCGGGTTTCCCCCCAAAAAAATATCCATGCCCGACACACGTTCCACGTCTAGAACCGCTGCAAGCACTCTTGGCAGCAGTCTCTGTACCATAACGATCACTCGTTTCACTGCAAGTATAATAAGTAGTTGTATCATACCATCCTTTACTTGATGCACTTGCTTTACATATGTATCCTCCAGAAGATGATCCTTTTTGAGCATCTTGTACTAATTCTTCTCCAGCTGAACAACTATATGCTGGCTCCGTACTTTGAGTTGTACTTACACTATTAGTTGATATTCTTCCTGATGCATCTGTTACTCTTCCTTCTATAGTATACTCTGTTCCATCATTTAGACCAGTTACCGTACATGTATCTCCAACTTGGGTAAACCATGTATCTTTGGTTGTGGCTTTACATTCATATTTAACTACACCACTTCCTGTATTTCCATCTGTACCTTCTACTTTGACTGTGATACTACTTGTATCTTTGCTTACATATGTTACATTACTTACTGTTGGGTTATTTAAATCTAATGTTATTGATGCTTCTTTACCTACTGATATATTATTCGCTCTATCTTTGATAAAGGCATATCTTATTTTCTTACCTTCTGTACTATCTAATGCTGGTTCTGTTGGACTGACACTTGTACCACTTACATTTACCCAACTTCCATTACATGAACTTTGACTTGTACTTATACAATAACTTACGACATC
>CANQGF010000061.1 GCA_947601485.1 uncultured Bacilli bacterium | reverse complement strand
ATGTACTGTTCACTACAGGTGACGGGACGTCAGGAAATCCATACGTTGTAGAATAAATGCGAATAAATTAAATATAATAAATAAAAGCTTTCAATGAGAAACTTTGAAAGCGGGGATTTTATCCACAATAATATTGGTATAAACATTTATGTTTATATATAGATATAGAAAAAGAAACTCTATAACCTTCGTTTAATTCCTATTTCTTTTTCTATATTAGACATCAGAATATAGTTCTGGTGTTTTTTATTTGACAAATGTTATATAGTGTTATATAGTGTTAAAGGTGGGAGTTATGAAAATTATTATTAGTAATAGTAGTCCTGTTCCTATTTATGAACAGATTAAGAATACTATTATTGAACAGATTATGGATGATGAGTTAAAGGAAAATGAACCTTTACCTTCAATTAGAACACTAGCTTTGGATATTAAGATTAGTGTTATGACGATTAAGAAAGCCTATGATGAGTTAGAAAAGGAAGGGTATATTGTTTCTATTCAAGGAAAGGGTACTTTTGTTGCTCCTAAGAATAAGGAATTGATGTTAGATAATGCCCAAAAGGAAATTGAAAAACATTTATTAGAGGTTTGTAAGATAGCTAATAAATATAATATAAAAAAGAAAGATATTATTGATTTATTAGATATTTTTGAGGAAAGTGATGAATAATGGAAAATATTATTGAAGTTAAAGATGTTATTAAAAGTTATAATGGTTTTAAGTTAGATATTAATTCTTTAAATATTCCTAAAGGTAATATAGTAGGTCTTATTGGAGAAAATGGGGCTGGTAAAACAACTTTACTTAAAGCTATATTAGGAATTATTAAAACTGATAGTGGTAATATTAATGTAATAGATAATAAAGATATTGGGATTGTTTTAGATGATAGTTTCTTTCCAGAAATATTACAAGTTAAAGATATCGATGCTATTATGAAAAAGGTTTATGATAATTGGGATAGAGAGTTATTTTATAATTATTTAAAAGAGTTTAATTTAAAGAAGAATAAAGCTATTAAAAATTTATCTAAAGGGATGAAGAAAAAACTAGAAATAGCTACAGCTCTTTCTCATCATCCTAAATTATTAATTTTAGATGAACCAACAAGTGGCTTAGACCCTTTAATGAGAAGTGAAGTATTAGATTTATTTTTAAAGTTTATTGAAGATGAAAATAATAGTATTTTACTTTCGACGCATATTACTAGTGATTTAGAACATATAGCAGATAAGATAGTTTTTATTAATAAAGGAAAGATTATTTTAGATATTTCAAGAGATGATTTAATGGATAATTATGGAATTTTAAAATGTTCTAAAGAAGATTTTGAAAATATAGATAATAAAGATATTATTGCTTATCGTAAGAATAGATATGGTTATGCCATATTAATAGATGATAAGAAAAAGATGGAAAAGAAGTATAAGAATTGTATTATTGATAGAATTACAGTTGATGATTTAATGATTTTAATTTTAAAAGGAGAAAAGAAATGATTGGTTTTATTAAGAAAGATTTATGTACTTTAAAGGGTAGTTTTAAGATATATGCAGTTATTTTTGTTATATATATTATTATGGCTTTTCAAGGGGAAATGAATATATCTGGTTTACCTACCTTTTTTAGCAGTGTTTTAATTCTAACTTCTTTTAGCTATGATAGTTATAATAATTGGGATAGTTATGCAGTTTGTTTACCAAATGGGCGTAAAAATGCCGTCCGTGCTAAGTATTTAGCTAATATTGTTTTATGTTTAATTGTAAGTGTTATTTTAACTATTATTTCAAGTATTATTAGTTATATGACAACTAATACAGTTGTTATAGGGGATATTGTTAAACCCATTATTATTGTTAATTTTGTTACTTTTCTTTTTCAAGCTATTATGTTTCCTATTATATATAAGTTAGGAATAGAAAAAGCTCGTGTTATTATCTTTTTAGTTATTATGTTAATAGCTTTAATGGGTGGAGCCTTTTTAAAATATGTTAATTTTAATTATTTAGGTAATGCTTATAATATTCTTAAAGAATATTGGTTAATATTAGTTATTAGTTCTTCTTTTATTATTTTATTTATATCTTATATTATATCCCAAAGAATTTATCAGAAAAAAGAATTTTAAATTAAGAGAAAATATAATAAAATAAAAAAGAGGAAGTGATACATTATGTCAACAAGTAAAAATATTTTAGTCGCTTTTATTTTAAATGTGGCTTTTTCTTTATTTGAAGCTTTAGGAGGGTTATTTACGGGAAGTATTGCTATTTTATCAGATAGTTTACATGATTTAGGAGATGCTATTAGTATTGGGATATCTTATTTTTTAGAAAAGAAAAGTAAGAAGAAACCTGATAAGAATTATACTTATGGTTATGTAAGATATTCAGTAATTGGTAGTTTAATTACAACTATGATTTTAATTATTGGTTCTATTTTAGTTATTGTTGGAGCTATATCTCGTCTTTTTAATCCTGTAGCTATTGATTATAACGGCATGCTAGTTATTGCAATTTTTGGAGTAATTATTAATTTAATCGCCGCCTTTTATACGAAGGGTGATAATTCTTTAAATCAAAAGAGTGTTAATTTACATATGTTAGAAGATGTTCTAGGTTGGATTGTTGTTTTATTTGGTTCTATTTTTATGAAGTTTACAAGTATAGCTATTATTGACCCTATTTTATCTATTTTAGTTGCTTTATTTATTTTAATTAATGCTTCTAAGAATTTAAAGGTAATTATTGATTTATTTTTAGAAAAAACCCCGAAAGGGATTGATATTAATAAAATTAAAAAACATCTATTAAAAATAGATGGTCTAGATGATGTACATCATATTCATATAAGAAGTATAGATGGTTATAATAATTTTGCTACCTTACATGCGGTGGTAAAAAGTTATAGTAAAGAGATTAAAGATAAAATTAAAGAAGAACTTTTAGAATTAGGAATTGCTCACTCAACTATTGAATTAGAACTAGAAGAAGAAAAATGTTCTAGTAAAAATTGTCAGGTTAAAGAGGTACCTAGTCATCATCACCACCACTAGTATTCTTCATAGAATATTTCATCAGGTTTCTTTTTAAAAATTGTGGCGATGTTTAAAGCTGTTTTGTAATATAGTTTTCTTTTACGATTTTCTAATTGCCAATAATGAGATGTACTGATATTTAATAATTTCGCCATATCTTCACAAGTATAGTTATTGGCTATTCTTAGGTTATATAATTTTGTAAATCTTTTATTTTGCATAATTAAAGCCTCCCTAAAGTTTATTATACAAGAAATTATACATCTTCGCTACAAGCGAAGATTATTTTTTGTTACTAAATGCTAAAATTTAGTTGCAAAAAGCTAAAATTTAAGAGGGTGTTTTGCGATGAGTAAGTCAAAAATATTAGGTATAGCCAGTCTTAATGTTAAAAGAAATTTTCGAAAATTAAAAATGACTAAATATAATAATGTTGAAGAAATGGCTAAAGATTTACATATATCTGAAAATTATATATACCAAATTATTAGTATGAAAACTGATAAAGTTCCATCTATTCCTTTATTAGAGTTTATTAGTAATAAATGGAATATAGATATTACATACTTTTTTAAAGGTAGTAAAGAAAAAGAAGAAGAGAAGATAAAGTCGGTAGTATGAGTTTATCTTTTTTTGTTTTTGTATTATAATTAATTTAAAGAATAATGAGGTGTCATATGAAAAGAAGCTATTTAATTTTTACGATGGTTATAATACTAGTAACATTTTATTTTAGTTTACAATTTATTAATATAAAATATTATAGTGATGATGATTTAACTAAACAATTTAATGATATTAAAAAGGGTTTAGTATTTAAAGATAATATTATGATTAAGACTAATAAGAATATTGAAGATTATATTACTTTTAAGAATATTAAGATTAAAAATGATTTTCAAGATTTTATTATTGCTAGTCAAGATGAAAATGTTAGTATGCCATATGTTTCTTATGTTTTAAAAGATGAAAACGATAATAATAAAGCTATTTTTAATATGGGTATTAGTTATACTTATTTAGATTATATGAATATGAAAGATGAAGATATTACGTTAATGGGTGATATTAAGAAGGTTGATGATACAAACCGTCAGCAATTTATAAAAGATTATAAGATTAAAAATGATATTGATTTATTAAAGTTTATGGCCCAGTTTAAGTATCCTAATTTTAATATTATTACACCACTAGTTAAGGTTAAAAGAGACTATGCAGGAGTGGTAATGTTTTCGACCTTTATGCCAAAGGTCAAAAACTTAGGAGAGATTAAAGGGGATTATGAAGGATTTATTCTTAATATGGATAAGATTAAAGAAGTTCATATTTTAAAGGATGGTAAGTCTTATACTTTTACTTTCTTTAATACAGATTATTTTTCTGACCAATATATTTTTGAATTATTAAATACAATTGTAATTGAGTAGGAGTATTTAGGTTAGGGGATTTTATTATGAATAAAGGTATCGTTGGGGCGAAAGAATTGGCATGTTATATTATTGATTATTATGAGGACAAATTTGCTAAAGAAATTAGTCTTGTTAAATTACAAAAATCACTATACTTTTGTTTTGCTTATTGGGGTGGTTTTGTTAGAAAAAGTAAACTAGCCGATACAGAAATAACAATTGATAAAAGTGAGTGGTTATTTGAAGAAAATATTGAGGCATGGGTTTATGGTCCAGTGGTTCCAGATGTTTATCATGATGATAATTTACTTATCAATCGAAATGAAAATTTATTTTGTAATGACGAAGATGTTAAGGAATTTGTTAATGGAATTCTTGATGATATTTTAAGTGTTTCAGATTTTAAACTTGTGGAAGTATCACACTCAGATAATTGTTGGAAAAAGAATTTTGACCCAAATGATGAAAGACATAATGTTGTAATTGATAAGGAAGACATTATCGAAGAATATGCGAAGATTTCATGGTAATTTACAAATGTCTTTCGTTCACTATTCGGACACTTTCGGACACTATTCGGACACCTTTCGGACACTATTCGGTCACATGTTGTTAATAGATAATATTTCTTATACTTATTGGTAACAAAAAATCGAACTAAAAAGTTCCACACTTTATAACATAATTTTCTTATGTTTGAAATATTATGTTAAAATATATTTATGGTAGATAATTTATTATAGATTAGAGGATATTTAAAAATGACAAAAACAAATGCAAATGATTTTTTAGGTAAAGAGGTAACTGTAAAGATAGATAGACAATTAGGCTCAAGACATCCAAAACATTGGTGAATTTGAGCCAGTAGAGGAAAGTAAAGGTAAAGTAATAGCCATAATTCATAGAACAAATGATGATGACGATAAGTTGGTTGTTTCTAAAAATGGCAAAGAATATTCAGATGATGCTATTAGGGCTATGACAGAATTTCAAGAACAATTTTTTGAAGCGTTATTATTAGATAAAAAATAATAGAGTACTAAGTGATATTAAAAGAACTTTAATAACAACTAGGAATAAATTGGATTAAAGTTAATTGAAAATAATAAATGGAGAATATCTTTTATTGATATTTTAGCAAAAGATTAAAAAATAGAGTTTCCTACAATTAAAGGTATGTCAGCAAGAGATTTAAGATATATCCAATAATTTACTATTAAATTTGATAATGATGAATTATTGCAAGGAGTTCTTGCAATAATTATCATAAGTTATAACTATTCCCAAGAAAACCCAATTAATAATTGTAACTCTATTAAAATTTTTATTAGTTTTAACTTCTTTTTTATATGCTATTAATTCATTATTTAAATTGTTTTGTTTAGAATATTTATTATTGTTATTTTTTTCTAACATAATTGCTTTCTTCTGAATTAGTCAGACGCGTCTGACTAATCTATTTTTTTATTAAAATTTCAATAATATTTTAACATATAAATTGCCAAATGGTGCTAATATCTATTATTTTTTGATTATTTTGTTTATGACAAAATACTTAAACCCCTAGATATTTTTACAAATATATCAAAATAATCCTGTGGGGAGGTTTATTGAAATAAAAAATCATCTCTATTTAGAGATGAAATATATTTTAAGTCCGAATAGTTCGAGTAAAAACATCAATGAGGCAATAACTAAAAGGGTCAAGCACACTTTATAAAAAATTCATTTGTATTTGATAAATTGATTATAACGTTAAATTATTAGTGACACAATAAATTTTAATAACTTTCTTACGACATTTCTTACGGCATTTCTTACGACATTTCCTACGACAAATAATCGTATCACTAAAAATTCTCGCTGGGAAAATATACGAAATTACAAGGAATTTTAATAACTTTCTTGCGGCATTTCTTACGACATTGTATAATTAGATTACAAAAATCAGGAGGTAAAACTATGTTAGATGTAATTGAAGATGTAAGAAATGAATTTAAAATCAAATTAACAGATAAATTTGAAGAAGAAGTCATATCATTTTTGAATACTAATGGTGGTAATATTTATATTGGTGTTAATGATAAAGGTGACATTGTTGGTATAAATGGCAATATTGATTTACTCCAAAGAACTATTAAAGATAGAATAAAAGATAATATAATGCCATCTACATTAGGACTATATGATGTTGTTGTATTAGAAGAACAAAATAAAAAATATATTAAAATAATTATAGCAAAAGGTAGTGACGCTCCATACTATATTAAAGGTATGGGAATGACACCTGATAGTTGTTTTATTAGAGTTGGTAGTTCAATACAAAGTATGCCATATGATATGATTAATAACAGAGTTAATAAAAGAACTAGAATTTCATTAAGAAATATAGTATCACCTAAGCAAGATTTAACTTTCAGTCAATTAAAAATATATTATGAAGAAAAAAGTTTTAAAATCAACAATAATTTTTTAAAACAATTAGGCTTATATACTGATGATGGTAAATTTAATTATAATGCTTATTTACTTGCTGATAATAATACAATACCTATTAGATTTGGTAAATATGAGGGAACTAAGGCTGTTGATTTAATTGAGAATGAAGATTTTGGGAATTGTTCCATAGTTAAGGCTACAAAAAATATTTTAAATAAAATAGAAAT
>CANQGF010000060.1 GCA_947601485.1 uncultured Bacilli bacterium | reverse complement strand
AGCGAAATCATTTATCCAATATGCTAATAATTCACTTTTTTTGTATTCGCTTAATTCTATATGTTTTAAAAAAGACAGATCTAATCTATTTAAAGATTTATCTTTATGGATAATTGCATTATTTTTTATTTCGATTTCATCTTCATCCATAATATCAACTCCTTGTAATTATATATAGTAGCATTATATCAAACATTTGTTTCAAATACAATAGCTATTGAAATTTATTTTTTATATGTTATAATTTATATATCAGTTGATTAATCGAATTATTTTTTGAGCTAAATTTGGGAGGAAAAATTTTCGCAAATAATCTCCTTAAACGCTCCAAGTGGTAAAGATTTTAGGTATATTATTAATTTATTAAAAAATAAAAGAATGTAGCACGGAATATGACGGAGGAAACTAAAGATGGAAGATAATTATCCAAAAGCATATAAAGAAGTTATAGAAGTATTAAAATATGTACCAGAAGAAAGTGTAAATAAAATACCTCAAACAATAATTGATACATTTAAAGCAAAGATGGATGAAAATTGGAATTTTGAAGTAGATATAAATAAAAGTTTTGAAGAACAAGAATTATTAGGAGAAACAAAAGCTATATTTGCTAATATATTCAGAGACTATTGGGCTACACCATATCAAAAAGAAAGAATTGAAGCAAAGGAAAAATATGATAAACAAAAAGAAGAAGAAGAAAAGAAGGCTAAATATAATTCTGATAATATATTTTATAAAAACAAAGTAGATATAAAAGTAAGAAAAGAAGAAAGTAATAATAATTTGCCTATTGAAGTTAAAAAAGAAAAATTTTACGAAAAAATTATTATTTTTTTCAAAAAAGTATTGCATATCGGTTAGGAGTTTAGTATAAATGGAAAATACTGAGGGATTTGAGAAAAAAAAAGAAATTTTATTAAAAGGTCGAGAAAACGCATTGCGAAGAGTTGAGAATGCAAAAGAAAAGTACAAAAAAATAGAAATGGATGATACTATAGATAGAAAAGAATTAAGATTAGAAATAGCCAGAAAAACAATTCAATCAAGAGAATATGCTTTAGAGAAAATAGACGGTCAATTAAAATTTTTAAGACCATCAAGTCAAGAAGATATAGATTATAGACTAAAACAATATGATGAATTTCCTAAACAAGTAAGAGCAGAAGTGCCAGATGATTTGCATTTGTGTTTTCATGGATGTCCAATTTATGCAGCTAAACATATTATTGAAGATGGAGAAATATCGTCTTCAGTGGATAGAATTGGTTCAGAGACTAGTTATGATGTATCAGACCAAGTATCTGTTACTACAAAAAACACAATAGAAACGACAGTACAAGGTTATGCTGGATTAATAGAAAATTGTAATCTTCCTGCAGGTTGCATATTTGTTATATTACCAAAAGATGAAAATGAAATAAAAACAAGTGAAACTAGTATGATCATAGGTAATGTTTCATTTAAAGAAAATCCAGAAAGACTTCATTCAATTATAACAACACCAGAGAATATTGAAAAAGTAAGTGAATGGGCAAAAAAAGCTAATATTGATTTATCTAAAATTCATGATTTTGAAGATTTTATAAAAGAGATAAAAAAACAAAAAATACAATTTTCGGAACAAGAGATAGGAAAAGCAACAGTGAATATACCAACAATTGAAAAAAATGCAGCTCAACTTAGGCAAGAAAGAGATGTAGCTCAAATAATACAAGAAGGACAAAAAAATGTTAATGAATTATAATAATATAAAAAGCCATTCGCGTGAATGGCTTTTACTAATGCTTAGCATCAGTTCGAGTCAGGACCTAGTCTAGTATTTTTTGAAAATTTTTTGAAAAAGTCATATTCTTCCGATATAATAAATTTATCAGTTGATTAATCGAATTATTTTTTTGAGCAAAATTGGGGAGGAAAAATTTTCACAAATAACCTCTTTAATCGCTCCAATTTAAGAAAATTTACGAACTTTAAGAGTTTCGTAATTTTTTTTATATCAAAATAAGAATTTTTTTCTAATGTGTATCTGATAATTTATAAGACCCTATCAATAATCACCAATAATAAAACAAAGTAAATATAATATAAAGAGGAAGACATTTGTTATTACATAGAAGGGAGGTAATCAAACGAAAAATAATAGTAAGTTAATAATAATTGCATTACTAATAGTAATACTAGTAATGGCAGTTGGTTGCTCAATGTTTGCAACTCAAATATCATTAGATGGTGATACTAAAATAATAGGAGAATGGGATGTGAGAATAACTAATATTGAAGTACAATCGGCTAGTGAAGGCTGCAACCCAGGTACACCTAATTTTACTAATACAAGCGCAACATTTGATGCAAAACTTGAAAAACCAGGAGATTCAATAATATATGTAGTAACAATTGAAAATGACGGAACTATTGATGCTACTTTAGGAATGGTAATATTCAAAGAAGGAAATGGACCATCAGAAATTAAATATGAAACAACAGAAATTAAGCATGAATTAAATGCAGGAGAAAAGACATCGTTTTTAGTAAAAGTAGAATATGATTTAAATACTACAGAAACACCATCAGTTAAAACAAAAACATTAATTGGTATTATAGAATATATACAAAAATAAATTTAAGGATATTAAGAAAATTTTTCTTAATATCCTTAAAATATTTTATCCAAACAAAATTTATATTAAAAGTATTGGAATGAACAGACAAAAAATACAAACATATAATATAAATAGAGTACAGTAGCTTTTGGCATTTAGTTATTACATAGGAAGGGGGGAAAATAATGTTAAATACTAAAAATATTATAATTGGAGCATTGCTTATTGTAATATTGGTAATGGCAGTAGGCTACTCAGCATTTGCGAGCCAATTAACACTAAATGGATCAGCCGAAATCACAGGAGAGTGGGATGTAAAAATAACTAATATTGAAGCTCAAGATGTTAGCGAAGGTTGTGACTATGGAGAACCACAATTTACTAATACAACAGTTACATTTAATGCAAAGTTAATAAAACCTGCTGATTCAATCACTTATGTAATAACAATTAAAAATGCTGGAACTATCGATGCTACTTTAGATAAAGTAACATTTACACCTGATGAGGAAAACGGTTCATCTGCAATAATATATACAACTACAGAACCTGCACAAGATTTAAATGCAGGAGAAGAAACAACATTTACAGTAACTGTTTCATATGATCCAAAGGCTACAAAAGTACCTGAAATTAAAACTAAAACAATAACTGGAATCATAGAATATGTACAAAAATAATTAAAAAATAAATTAAGGAAGGAGAAAATGAACATAAACTACCAATTATGAGATATGTAAAAAATAAAGACTTATTAGCAATTATAACTATTTATATATTTATAACAATAATTTTAATGATTAATAGATATCAATTATATGCAAATATAATAAATCCACTGTTTTGGCTATTTATTTTAGCATATATGATATTTAACTTGAAAAAGAATTATGTTAGATTTCCTACAAATAAAAGATATTTTATATATATGATTGTAATCTCGTGTATACATGTTCTTTTCTTCTTTTACTTAGGTTTTATTTTTGGATTTTTCAAAAGTCCATATAGTCATACAATATTATCAATTCTGAAAAATATTATAATACAGATATTACCAATAGTTAGTATCGAAATTGCAAGAGGGATTATTGCAACTAATAATAAAAATAATAAAATAGTGTTAGTATTTTTAACAACATTATTAATATTAGTAGAATGTAATTATAATAAACTAATTAATTTATTTCCACAAAAAGAACAGTTTTTTAAGTATATTTGTGAGTCTGTATTACCATTGATTGCTTGTAATATTCTATATACTTATTTAACATTAAAGGGATCATATAAATTACCATTAGTATATAGGTTTTTTAATAGATTCATTACATTAGTATTACCAATTTTACCTAATATAAATTGGTTTGCAAATGGTGCATTATGCATATTATCACCAACAATAATTTATTTGTTATTTAAATATCAATTTGCTAAAGAAAGAGAAGATATAAGAAAAAAACAAAAAAATACTTTTGAAAAAATAAGTTATGCAGTAGCACTTATTATATCTATTACATTAATTTGTTTTATGTTAGGAGTGTTTAGATATGAGCCAATAACAATACTTTCTAATAGTATGTATCCAACATTTAGTAGAGGAGATGTTATTATTTTTGAAAAATTAAATGATATTCAATTAGGAACAATTAATGAAGATAACATTATTATTTATACTATAGGTGATAAAAATATTGCACACCGTATTGTGAATAAAATAATAGAAAATGGCGATGTATCGTATCAGACAAAAGGTGATTATAATAATGCCCCAGATATAAATTTAGTAAAAATAGAGCAAATTAAAGGGGTATATGTATTTCATATTAAATATATTGGTTTCCCATCAATTTGGCTATACGAATTTCTAAATAATAAAAACACAAAAATTTAAGGAGGAATTGTATTGAAAAGTAAGAGAAGGTATAGATGTAAAAGTAGAATGAAAAGTAATAAAGTTAATTATATTATAATTTTTGCTATTACAGCAATGTTTATAATAGGTATTATATTTATATACTTTGGATTTAATTATAAAGATAATGCAAAATCAATATATAATTATACTGCTCAAAGGAATAGTGGATATGTAGTTCTTTTGAAGCCAAATAATTTTTATACAAGTGAAATTCTTCCTAGTGGGAAATATTATGCTTCAAATTCGATAAAAGAATTTCAAATAAACTTTAATTATAATTTTAAGGGAAATAAAAAAACAGAAATATACTACAAATATAATGTTATTGCTACTTTAAGTGGAACAATAAGTGGAAGTGACAATGTAAATAAAGAAGTTTGGACAAGAGATTTTATACTTATTGACGACAAAAATAGTGAGCAATCAAATATTGATGAATTTACAATTAATGAGAAAGCAAATATAGATTATGCTTATTACAATAATCTTGTCAACTCATATGAAGATACATATGACATTAATATTGATGCTAATTTACAAGTTGCTTTGAATGTGCATTACAATTTAATAGATAATCAAGTTGATGATTGTATTAAGTTAAATATACCTATAACAAATACAGTAACAGAAGCTAAAGAGGATTATGAAAAAATAACATATAAAGACATTATTCAGGAAGCGGGAGCAAATAGTATTAACAGGATTATCTTTTATGTAATTGGAGGACTACTTATTGCAGGAGCAATAGTAACAATCATAGTAAGAATAAAAATAAGTAAAACACAACAAACTCCAGAAGAAGAATACAATAACAATATTAATCGCATATTAAAATATTATAGAGACTTAATTGTTACAGTAACCAATAAGCCTGATGTAGACAATTTGAAGATTATGAATCTTTATAAATTAGATGATTTAATAGACGTTGCAGAGCAAAATCGAAATAATATTATACATTACGAGGCTATAAAAAATGAAAGAAGTAATTTATATGTAATTGTTGATGAATATGCTTATATATATGTGGTAACTAGCCAAGAATTAAAATAAGTAATTGAATATAAGATTTAGTAAAATAGGACTTGTGTTAAACACGGTCTTATTTTTTTTGGAATATAATGTATTATAGGAGAGTGTAAAATGGAAGATAATGAATTTATAATAAATGAAGAGATGGAAAAAGAATTTAGCAATGGAAAAGGAGACGAAGAATAATGACAAAATCTGATTTGGCAAGTATAGTAGTAGAAGCAGATTCAAGTAACTATACAAAAGGAAGAAAAGGATATAAAATTTGTAAATTGACTGTACATCATATGGCAGGAATATTAACAGCTGAGCAATGTGGTAAAATATTTCAAAGCTCTAATAGGCAAGCAAGCTCAAATTATGGAATAGGAAATGACGGTAAAATAGCATGTTATGTTGGAGAAGAAGATAGAGCTTGGGCATCAAGTTCAGCAACAAATGATTATCAGGCAATTACAGTTGAAGTATCAAATAATGAAATTGGGGGAGATTGGAAAGTATCAGATGCCGCTTGGAATGCTCTAGTTAATTTAGCTGTTGATGTTTGTAAAAGATATAATTTTAGATTAACTTATGATGGAACTCCAAATGGAAGTTTAACAACACATAATATGTTTATACAAACAACTTGTCCTGGTGCATATTTGAAAAATAAACTCCCAGAATTAGCAGAAACTGTAAATGCTATATTAGACGGTAGTAAGCCTAAGCCAGTAGTACCAACTGCACCTGCAAAGACAAACAGAAAGGTTGGAGATGTAGTTACAATAAATGGTATTTATACGGCAAGCAATTCTACAAATAAATTAAATCCTGCAAGAACTACAGGTACTATAACTAGAATTATTGAAGGTGCATTAAATCCATATTTATTAGATAATGGAAATCTTGGATGGGTTAATGATAGTGTAATAATTAATACTACAACTAGCACGCAAAAACCTGAAAATTCAAATGTAGAAATAAAAAGTGGAGATAAAGTAAGAGTATTAAAAAATATTGATTATAACGGGACAAAATTAATATCTAGTATAGTTGGAGGAATATATGATGTAATAGAAGTAGCCGGTGATAGAGTTGTAATAGGAAAAGGGAAAAATGTTACTGCAGCGATGAATAAATCTTCATTGCAAAAAATATAAAAACTATTGATTTCTTCTAAAATATGAAATATAATAAAAACATAGAAATTCAGTAATAAAAATCAAATAAGGGGGAAGAATATAATGGAAGAAATCGTAAACAAAAAGGCATATGAATTTTCTAAAACAGGAGAAATTATACAAACTATTTTAATTATATTAGGAGCATTATTAGTACCAGCTGTGGTGCCACAATTATTACAATTAATATTTGGCAAAACTAGTGTAATTGCTAGTAATTCACAAATTGTAGTTGGAAGTATAGTAAATACAGCACTAATTATGGCAGGATTAAACTTAAAAGGATGGAGAAAACTAATATTAGTTGCAACATTACCAAGTTTATCTGCTGTAGGTAGTGGATATATATTTGGAAACTTATCAAAACCTACATTATTTATGATACCAGGAATTTGGCTAGGGAATTTTTCACTAATAATACTTATGAAATATTTATATGCAAACAAAAAACTTAATTATGTATTAAGTGCAGTTATAGCTATTGTAGTAAAAGTAGCATTCATTTTTGGAGTTCTAAACATTTGGATGGCACTTTCAGTATTACCAAATAAAGGTATGGTTGCCAATACACTAAGAAATTCAATGGGATTAACACAATTAATAACAGCAACAGTCGGTGCAGTAATTTCATTATTAATAATGAAACTAGGATTTGAAAAATTTAGTAAAAAAATTTAAAAAAGTATTGCATTTTAAAAATAGATAGAGTATAATAGACAACATGGTGACGATAACCACGAGGATACACCTGTTCCCATACCGAACACAGAAGTTAAGCTCGTGCATGCCGAAAATACTTGTGGGTTACCCTACTGGAAAGATAGGTAGTTGCCAACTTATATATTCCCCAATAGCTCAGTTGGTAGAGCGCCCGGCTGTTAACCTCTAAATAAAAAAATAAGCTAGTCAAAAGACTA
>CANQGF010000059.1 GCA_947601485.1 uncultured Bacilli bacterium | reverse complement strand
TTAAACTTATTTTAATATAATTATTTTTCATATGATAGTCCCTTCTTTTTTATCTTATCCAAATGTTTTATTATTAAGCACATTACAACTTTTGTATTGTAATTACATTTTACAATTAATGTGTTTTAAAGTCAACACTATCTGTAAAAAATTAGAGACTATATAGAAAAAAGAAAGAAGCTTAACTTCTTTCCCAAATCCCACCGATTAACTTTTAATGGCCGCTTTATAACATTCTAGAGAACTCTCGCTCCCAGAAAAACTTGACCAGCCAGAAGAATTATCGCAATAGTAAATTTTCTCAGTTCTTTGTTCAACGGTCCCTGGCGTTCCGCAATGCTCCGCGCACTTCGTCGATGAATCTGCCATGTAATCACTTATTGAGCACTTTCTAACATTCCAAAGCTTTTCCATAAAGTTCACCCCGGTACAACTCGACGAACATTCCGACATTGACGAATAACCATACGTTGCATAACCATCACCGTTTTCGTCTTCAAGGGCGCACCAGTAATGATTTCCGGCCGAACTATAATAACATTCCGACGCTCTCCACCCAGCCCGATAATAATTAAACCACGCTTCCTCAGCAGTATGACCCCAGTACATGTAGTCATCTATATAGGAAGTCCTTCCATACCACGTCTCTTTGACAGAACTGCAGCTCGCCTTAATCGCAAATTTACAACCCGAAATTGCGCTTTCTCTAGAATCATATTGTGAACCATCAATTTCATTACATGTCCAATATGTCGTGGTATTATACCATCCTTTACTTGATGCACTAGCTTTACATATATATCCTCCAGAGGATGATCCTCTTTGTGTATCTTGTACTAATTCTTCTCCAGCTGAACAACTATATGCTGGTTCCGTACTTTGGTTTGTACTTACACTATTAGTTGATACTCTTCCTGATGCATCAGTTACTCTTCCTTCAATGGTATACTCTGTTCCATCATTTAGTCCTGTTACTTTACATGTATCTCCAACTTGTGTAAACCATGCATCTTGGGTTGTGGCTTTACATTCATATTTAACTACACCACTTCCTGTTGTTCCATCACTTCCTGTTACATTTACTGTTATACTATTTGTATCTTTACTTTTATATGTTACATTACTTACTGTTGGGTCATTTAAGTCTAATGTTATGGATGCTTCTTTACCTACTGATATATTATTGGCTTTATCTTTAATAAAGGCATATCTTGTTTTTTTACCTTCTATATTATCTAGCACTGGTTCTGTGGGATTTATACTTGTTACTCCTGATACATCTACCCAAATTCCATCACAATTATCTTTATTTGTACCTATACAATAACTTACGACATCCGTAGCATCCCAACTAATGCTATATGTTACATTTGTTTTGTGTGTATAACCACCATTTAGTGTTTCATTATTTTCTTTTGATCCGGTTATACTGAATGTAGTTACTTCTGGTACATCATCATCTTTGGCAAAATACAAATCACAATATTTTGTTGCATTGGTTTCGATTATTATTTTACCATCACTGGCTTGGGATAATCCACTTGTTGTTACTGGTTTCCCCTCATAATCATAACATTTTGTTTCTTCTAAATTTAATAAATATCCCTTGGTTGGGAAAGTTGGTTCATTAGATAATACATATGTACCCCCCCCCCGAAGTCTCTTCTTTATATATGGCAAATTTACTATATTCTTTTTCTTCTTTGATTACATTCACTTCTTGTTTTGTATTAGGTTTTACTATTACAAACATACTAAATATTATTAGCACAATTAAACCAATTTTAATATAATTATTTTTCATATGATAGTCCCTTCTTTATTTATCTTATCCAAATGTTTTATTATTAAACGTTTTACAACTTTTGTATTGTAATTACATTTTACAATTAATGTGTTTTAAAGTCAACACTATCTTTAAAAAATTAGAGACTATGATTATTTAAAGTATAAAATGATGTTTTTTACTAATAATAATAGAGAAAGGTGATAAAGATGGAAGAAAAATATAGTAAAGCACCAGATATTATAACTGGTAAAGATTTAGACTACTTAAAAGATATGTTTGGTTGGCATTATACAGCTTATAAGTTAATGATTAATTCATTAGATTTTCTTGAAGATAAAAGTGTTTATGAGATGATTCAAGAATGTTCTAAAGTTTTTTTAGAACACATGCATTTAATTATTAAATTAGTAAAGGATGGAGCAAATGAAAAATAGTAATAAAATTAGTAATTCCAAAAAAGAAGTAACAGAAAGTATTATTTTAAATGATGAAGATTATATGACTATCTTGCTAAATAATTTAAAAGAATTAACTAAAAATATGACTGTGGCTTTAACAGAAGCCTCTAATAGTAAGTTATATAAAGAATACCAAGCTATGTTTGATAATCTAATAAAACATCAAAGAGCAGCTTATGAATTGATGTTTAAATTAGGATGGTATACTTTAGACAAAGCCGAAGCTAAAAAAATAAGTACTCTTGTAAGTGATTTAGAAACTAAATTACAAAGCTTAAAATAAAAAAGTCATAACGACTTTTTTATTTGCTTCTTTTTCTTTTATACATTTTTAAATTTTCAATTTGTTCATCTAAATTAGGAACTAAATCTAAATAAGGTAATTCGTAGCCACTTTCAACTATTTCGTAAAAAGCTGCTTTTTTAAGACATAAAATATTTCCTAAACGTTTTCCCTTCATTTTGGCTAAATTAGTTAAAGAAATTCTCTCACGTCCACTTAAACCATATATAGCATCTAAAGTTTCTTTTTCTTCATCACTTAATTGACAGAACGCAAAAACATTTTGATAATTGACTATTAATTCATTTACTATAATATCTTCTAATGTTATATGACTTTTAAAATAATCTAATAATTGTTTATGATCATCAACATAATCAATTTCTCTTAATAACGCTGTACTTTTAGCTATTTCTAAAAGAGCATCATGTTTTATACAATTAATATTTTGTCTTGAACAATTTTCATCTCTAGCAATAATATCATCACCAATTCCTTGATCATATGCTAAGGAAACAAGTCTTCTTTTAAAATCACTTAAATTACTTTCTTTTGCTAAATCGCCGATTGATTTATACATTTGATTTAGAATTTTATCTTCAAAACTTTCTTCACTTAAAGTAGTTAAATCATATGGTACTTCATCTTCTAAATCATCATAATTAACTAAATCTTGAATTAAAGTCATAAGATAACCTATATCACTAACACTACATTCTAAATCATCTGCTAAATCTTCTTTAGAATAAGATAGACCATTTTTTTCATATTGATAAATAGTTCTCTTTAATAATCCCATTTTAGCTTGCATGTAAGTAGCAATATGATTATATAAACCATTATCTTTAATATAATTACTTAAATTGATTAATTGAACTGCTAAGTAATGTTGAAAAGGTACTTTACCTGTTTCAAAACTATTAAGTGCATTCAAAAGAATTATTTCTCCTTCACTTAATATATCATTAAAAGGTAATTTTCCTTTACATAAATATTTTGCTTTATTAAAAATAAGTCTATAATAATTAGTAAATAAAAGCCATATATCTTCTTTACTTTTATTAGGCTTATTAATAAGTCCTTCAGTTGCAACTTCTTTTTTTATGGTAGGTTTAACTTTATATTCTTTTTTTAAATAATCAAAGTCTAAATTATCTTGAAATTCTTCTCTATCTAATGGAATTAAGCCTTTGTGCATTAAATAAGCCCTTACTAAACTTAAACTCATTTCATTATCTATGACATTTTCTAAATCATTTAAGTCTATATTATTTATAATAGTATCTAATATACTACTTAAAATATCATTATCTAAAACAATCTCCCAAATTATAGAATGATTAAATGATGCTGCATTCTCTTCAAGAAAATAAGCTAATTTTAATAACTCATTTAATGCTTCATCTAAATCCAAAGAATCTATTAAATTTTCATTAATAAATTCATTTATTTTTTTAAAATCATTATTTAAAAAAGGTACTATATTAACTTTCTTCATCCCAAACTCCCCTTTTTCTGGTTTTCTATCATACCACACTTTTATGAGTTTGACAAGAAAAAAAGTGCTTAAGCACTTAATATCTAATATCCTTTAACAAATTTATAATATTATTTTTTTCATTTGGCGTAGATTTAATAAAGATTAAAGTGTTTTTCACTCTTGAAACCGCGATAAATTCATTAGGAGATTCTGTTAACATTTTAGAAAATACTGCCCCGGTTGTTTCATTATTTTGGGCATCAGCAGTTATATAACTAGATATATTTTTTTTATAGTTTTGATAAGCAATTTTAGCTTCTGTTTCATTTTTAAATTCATAATATTCTATATTATATGAATCCCCTTTACTAGCTACTAAAGAAGTATCAGCATCATATTTTGGCTCATTATTATCAGTTATTGTATAGCCTAAATCTTGAAAATTTTTTTTAAAATCATCGCTATCAAGTACATTATAAAATAAACAACCAGTTGTAACTAAACAAATAATTATTATACCGATAAACCCCACAATAACACTTTTTTTGTTCATTTTAGCCCATCCTTATTCTTTTCATGATACATTTTTAAAATATTTGTAAATTCTTCTTTACTATCTAATTTAGTAGTGCATTCTTTATTGTCAACATTAACAACTTTTCTAATTGTAAAGTCATCAGTTTCATCATTAGCTAATATTAAATATTTATTATTATCATTTACTACTGTATCAATAATATAATATTCTTTACCATCTTCTAGTTTTATTGTATATAACTCCATTATAGACCCCTACTACTTTCTCTTTCATTAACTCTTGCTTCTAATAATACTTTATATGTCTCACCAAGATCTTTTTTCATTTTCTCTGCTAATCCCATAAGCTTATCAATACTAGCTTTATCACTATCAGACAAATTATTATATGGCATACCACTAGAAGTTAATCTTACATTTTTATAATTATTTATAGCATTTTGCAAATGACTATATAAACTAGATGATTCATCAACTAAATTTCTTTTAACCGCATTATCTAAAACATATTCCAAATAAACACTATCATCTTTAATACCTTCTAAAGCTAAATCATCTCTTACATTTAACTTTAAAGTAGTAAATATATTATCAATCGCAGTTAGTTTATCATAATCTAAATTTTGATAAGCATCGTAAAAACATAATTCAATTAAATCAGGATTGCCATTAGCTACTTCTAAAATATCCATAGCAATACTTTGATAATCTAATAAATATGTATTATCTAGTGCTTTTCTTTTATTTTGATCTATAATATTACGATTATAAGTATAATCTTCACTATCTACTTCTGAACCTAACTTTCCTATATAAGTAGAAATTTGATGATTATCTTCATTCTCTTTTTTTGTCGCTTTTACATTTCCATAAATTGTTCCAACTGCTGCTACTGCAAGGCCAAAAGCAATTAATTTTTTAACTTTAGCAGTTAAGATGGGTTTTTTTGAAACTTTAATAGGAATCGCTTTTTTCTCATCTTCTTGCTTTTTAACAGAGAGATAACTATATTTTTCAACTCTCAAAATTGAATCTATTCTTTCATCTTCTCTACCATTTAAAATATCTTCTGTTACTTCTTTAACACTTTTATCTTTAGTTAAATAAATCAATAAACGAGCTGCATGACTTAATGCTTCTTTTGATGTAAGAAAATCTCCAGCTTTATTAAAAATGTATGACGCTACTTCTTTACATTCCTTTTGATTACTTATAATAAAAAAATATTCATCTCCAGTATAGGGATATTTTTTAGTAATAACAGCCATTTAATCACCATTACCTTCTCATATTAAATATACATTATCTATTATTAACTGTCAAATTGATAGTATACTTAATTTACATATTTTTTACTAAAATATCCATACTTTTTAAGTATGGATATTAATCATTAATTACATAAGTTACATTATAACCATAAAATGATAATATTCTGACAGCTTGCTTACTTTTATGTCCTTTATTACATATGATATAATACTTTTTATTTTTATCTAACAATGTTTTATGATTCATTATTAATTTATCATAATAGATATTTATACTATATGGATTATGTTTTTCCTGATAACTAATAGGATCTTTAACATCAATTAAAATTCCCATACTAGGATTAAAATCACTTTCTTTAATTGATTTCATAAACATTCACCATTATAATTTATGAAAAAAAGCAAAAAAAGAGCGGGCATTAAAACCCACCCTCATAACTTTTCTAGTTATTATCCTCTAGTAGCTGCACGGTAACATTGAAGAGAGCTTCCACTGCCAGAATAGGTAGACCAACCAGAAGAAGTATCGCAATAATAAGTCGTTGATGAATTAGATTTAACGGTACCAGAAGTGGTCTTACAATACTTCGAGCACGGTACGGAAGAATAATAATACGAATCCTCTCCCGTCACGTCGCAATGCTTCCAACTGTATTGATAGTTTAAATTGTTGACTTCTCCGTCTAAAGAGCATCGATTCGTGGGATCACCTTCGGGAACCGAGGTTGAGAAATATTCCTTACCTTGAACGGTTACAACGCAACACCAGTTATCTCCACCTTTGCAATAAATCCCGAAATCGTTTGTTACTCTATATTTAGTTACATTTGACGAAATCCATTCTCTCGCTTCATCTTTAGTTTCAAATAAAGTCGGATAATCATCCCAAACTGGCGTAAAAGCAAGTCGATAACCGGTTCCTTTCTCTACTTTACTGCAACTCCCAAATACTGAAGCACAGGCAGTATCAGCACTTGTTTTTGAAGAATATTGTTGAGTTCCTGTTTTACTACAAGTATAATATGTAGATGTAGTATACCATCCTTTACTTGATGCACTGGCTTTACATATATACCCTCCAGAAGATGATCCTTTTTGGGCATCTTGTATCATTTCTTCTCCAGCTGAACAACTATATGCTGCTTCTGTACTTTGGGTTGTACTTGCATTATTAGTCGATACTCTTCCTGATGCATCTGTTACTCTTCCTTCAATGGTATACTCTGTTCCTTCTGATAATCCTGTTACTTTACATGTATCTCCAACTTGAGTAAACCATGTATCTTTGGTTGTGGCTTTACATTCATATTTGACTATACCACTTCCTGTATCTCCATCTGTACCTTCTACTTTGACTGTGATACTACTTGTATCTTTACTTACATATGTTACTTTACTTACACTTGGATTATTTAAATCTAAAAATATACTATCTGTTGCTCTTCCTGATACATTATTCGCATTATCTCTTACAAAAGCATTATATGTTTTATTTCCTTCACTACTTGGTAGTGTTATACTTGGCACTGTTGTTGCACTCTTCCATTCATTTGAAGAACATGTTGCACTTGTTGTTATACAATAATCTTTTATATCACTACCTATTGTTAATGTAACTCCTACCCCAACAACTTGACTATAATCACCATTTAGATTAGACCCTCCAGTTGTTTTACCCATTATTGAAAATGTTGGTGTTCCTGGTGCAGTTCTATCTACTGTTATTGTTTTCTTTGATATATCCGTCGTACTTGATACATTTTGCGCTTTATCTTTTAAATAGACATATATTGTATGAGATCCTTCTGTACTTGTAAATGTATTATTTTTGACTGTTATACTTTGTAATCCATTTGTTTCTACCCATGTTTGATCACAACTTGTGGCATTGGTAGTTAGACAATAATGGGTTACAT
>CANQGF010000058.1 GCA_947601485.1 uncultured Bacilli bacterium | reverse complement strand
AAAAACTTTATGATCTTTTTTTATCTTCAAATTTCATAAAGTCTCTATTTTTATATTAATTTACTCTTTTTTGCTGATATCAATGTTCGATTGTTTTATAATATCAATTATAGTATAATATTTATAGGAACATTTGATGTGAGTGTCTGCCTCCAATCTTGAGAAAAAGAAAGGTGGGATACGATGAAAAAAAGAACTTTTATTGTAAAAGTCCTTCGGCTTGTTGCTATCATTTTATTACTCCTTACCTTATTGGTAATAGCAATAAAAATATGACACTCAATCAGCATTGATAGAGTGTCAAGTCTAAATTCTTAGAGGCTACATTCACTTGCGATTTAAATGTTCCTCTTTTTTTATTTTATGCAAGTTTCCTTGACATATTCATAATAACATAAAAAAGAACTTTTTGCAAGTTCTCTATATAGAAATTCGAAAAAGTTCGAATAGAAACGTCAATGGTGCCGATTGGCAGAATTGAACTGCCCTCTGATGCTTACCATGCATCTGTACTACCACTGTACTAAATCGGCTTAATAAACTATAATAATATTACTCTATAATTAATGATTTTTCAATAGGGACAAAAATAGTTGATGATATTTTTGGCGATTTTAGATATTTGTGCTATAATATTAGCATTTAAAGGTGGGTTAAATGATGGAAGAATTAAGTAAAAATTTAAAAAGTGCTGCTGAAATATGTGACGGAAAAGTTGTTAATGATAAATTTATTAAAATTTATCCTTTTACAAATGAAAATATTAATGGTTATATAGATAATTTTGATTTAAAGAATAAATCTCTTCTTACGGTGGGATCATCTGGGGATCAAGCTATTAATGCCATTTATGAGGGATGTAGTGATATAACTCTTTTCGATATTAATCCTTATGCAAGATACTATTATTATCTTAAAGCAGCGGCGATTATGAGTTTAAGTATTGATGATTTCATCCATTTCTTTAAATTTACTGATTATCCATCAAGATTTAACTATAATTATGATGCTTTTAATAATGATATTTTTAATTATTTAGTTTCTTCTTTAAAAGAACTTGATGATGATTCATATATATTTTGGCATGAATTATTTAAAAAATATGAACCTAGTTTAGTAAGAGAGTCTTTATTTAATGATGATGAAAATCGTCTTTCTATTCTTAAAATAATTAATCGTTATTTAAAAGATTCATCATCTTTTGCAAAAGTTAAAGCTAATATTGGCCAAATAAAGCCAAAATTTGTTACTGATGATATTATAACTACTGATAAATTAGAAAAATACGATAATATTTGGTTATCAAATATTGGTTCTTTTTTAAAAGATTATGAGCAAATTAAAAATTTTACTGATAAAATGGTTGAACATTTAAATGCAGAAGGTAAACTTATGATTAGTTATTTATATTGGTTAAATGGTTATACCGTTTATAATGGTGACAATTTACCAATTTATAATTTAAATAAAGTATATCAATTATTAAAGCATTATAATTTAGAATTAAGATCTTTTTTAGGGATTAGAGGCTTAAAAAAAGCTGATGAAGGTATCGAAGATTCTGTCTTACTTTATCGTAAGAAATAGTGTCATAATATGTCAAATAAGAGGTCGATTTGCCATAATGGGGTAAAATGTGATATAATTAATAAGTCTTTTAATATTATTTATTAGATATAAAAAGAGGAATTATTAATGAATTTAAAAAAAGAATATAAAGAAATAACAAAAAATATATTAGAAAATGAAAATTATTTAACTTTAAAAAACGATACTCATCATGGGTCAACTAGATATGACCATTGTAAAAGAGTATCAGAATTAAGTTTTTTCATGGCTAAAATTTTTAAAGGTAATGCCACAGATGATGCAATTTCAGGGCTTTTACATGACTTTTTTCATGGTACTACTAATGATAATGAAGATATATCTTATTTAAATCATCCTATGGTAAGTATTGAAAATGCTAAAAAGTATTTTTCAATTAATGAAAATGAAGAAAATACTATTAAAACACATATGTATCATTATGCTTTAGTTAAACAAACTCTTCCTTTTATTAATAAAAGAGCTAAAGTAAAAGCTAAAGACTATAAACCTAAAAATAGAGATGGTTATATTGTGTGCATTTCCGACTTATTAGTAACTTTTTATGAGGCAATAGCTTATAAAGTTCCTTATAAAACTTGTTTATATGCTTTATTTACTATTAATTTAATGTTAAAATAAAAGTGGATTGATACCACTTTTTTTAGTTGGACAATTTAAAAATAATCATTGAGAGAGGAAGAAGTAAAAATGAATGGAGTACCAAATCATATTGGAATTATAATGGATGGTAATGGAAGATGGGCAACAGAACGAGGATTAAAAAGAAGTGCTGGTCATAAAGAAGGGGGTAAAACTTTAGAAGAATTAGCTTTGCATGCCAAAAATCTTGGTGTTAAATATTTATCAGTTTATGCTTTTTCAACAGATAATTTTAAAAGAAGTGAAGAAGAAGTAAATTATTTAATGGATTTATTAATTTACTATTTTAATAATAAATTAGAAAAAGTATGTAAAGATAATATTAAAGTTGTTTTTAGTGGTCGTAAAGTAAATTTAAGAAATGATGTTTTAGAAGCAATGGAAAGTATTACGGAAAAAACAAAAAATAATACAGATTGCGTACTAAATATTTGTCTTAATTATGGCGGAGAAGAAGAAATAGTTGACGCTACCATCAAAATAGCTGATGAAATAAATAAAGGAATAATTAAGAAAGAAGACTTAAATAGAGAAAGTTATTATCAATATTTATATCAAAATTTACCTCCCCTTGATTTACTTATTAGAACTGGTAAAGAAAAAAGATTAAGTAATTTTATGTTATATCAAATGTATTATGCTGAAATTTATTTTAGTGATCTATATTTTCCTGATTTTAAACCTAAAGATTTAGATGACGCAATCGAATTTTATAAGAACAAAGATCGCCGTTTTGGAGGAGTTAAAACTAATTGAAAAAATATAATAAATAAATTATAATTTATTTAGAAAGTGTGATTATATGAATAAAAGAACTTTAGTTGAATTTATTACAGGTTGGTTATTAGTTTTTATCGGAGGAATTGTAACAATTTTACCTATACTACATTTTAATAATGTAAGATCTACCTTTATTGTAATTATTTCTTTATATGGTATTATTCATTTAGTTAAAAATTTTTTAATTCTTAATTCAAAAGAATATTCTGGATTTAGTACTGCTTTAACTTCTTTAGTAGTTTTAATATTAATGCTTTTTTTAGACATTAAAGAACCATGGAATTTAGCCCTATTACTATTTATTTGGATTATTTTAATGAGTTTAACTAAATTAACAGAAAGTGATTATTATCATGATCATCGTAATAAATTATGGTTACTTAATGTAGTTAATTTAATTTTATTTATTATGACTGGATTAATTACAACTATTAATTTATTTTATACAGAAGAAGTACAAATATTAATTTTAGGTTTTTTCTTCTTAATTAATGGTATTTTAGATGTTATGGATCCTTTAGTAGCGTTTATTATTAGCAAAGAAAATGATGAAAAAATAGAACTTAAAAAGGCTATTCAAGAATTAAAAATTGAAAATGTAGAAGAAAAGAAAAATGAAGTAAAAGTAGTTAAAGAACCTAAAAAGACTCAAACAAGAAAAACTACATCTAAAAAAGTTAGCCCTAAAAAAACTAGTCCTAAAAAAGAAACACCTGAAAAAAAGACTACTTCTAAAAAAACAACTAGCAAAAAAGCAACTACAAAAAAGAGTACTAAATAACTTAAATTTTTGTATTAAATAATTTCCATAAACATATATTTAATTAGACAGAAAGGAATATATTATGGAAATTTTAAAAGTATCTAGTAAATCCAATCCAAGTAAAGTAGCTGGTGCTATAGCTAATATTTATCGAGAGAAGGGTAGTGTTGAACTGCAAACAATCGGGGCTGGCTCACTTAACCAAGCTATCAAAGCTATTGCTATTTGCCGAGGTTTTGTTGCTCCAACCGGAGATAATTTAGTAGTTATACCTGCATTTAATGATATAACAATTAATGGTGAACAAAAAACAGCAATTAAATTAATTGTTGAAAATAAGATAAAATAAAAAATAGTCAAGTTGGCTATTTTTTTCTTTACTTTAAATTATAAATGATAAACCATATAGTATGCTACAAAGATACTTGCAGCAATAACAACACCTAAAATTAAGAAAATACCTCCTAAACCTGTATTTCCTAATAATATATTATTTTCTTCATTTTCTGAATTTATATAAAGATTAGAATCATTTCTTAATACTAGTTTTGGACCCTTGCTTTCGCCTTTTTCTATTTTTACACTGTGTTCATTTATACATTTTTGAATGGTGTTAGCGCACTTGGAATTAGCAAATGCTTCATCATATGCTGTATATATAGGAATACTTAACGCATCTATATTATTTTCTTTAACATTTTCCATTTGATTAGTTAAATATAAATCATTTAAATCTAAATATTTATTAGTATAATCTTTAATAAATTGTTCTTCTTTTTCTTGTAAATCATTTTTATAAAATAATTCTAAAATATATAAAGTTTGAAATAAGGAAATAGGATTAAGACTATAAATGATTGGATTTAAATTAACTAATTTGACATGAATAAAAGGAATTATATAAGTTGTGTTATTAGATTTCAAAATTAAACGATTATCAATATAAGAAAAATTATTAAGAGATTGATAAATATTTTTATATTGTGAAATAAATAATTCATTACTCATGTCTATTCTCCTATCATAATTAATTTTAGCAAAATCATAACTAAATTACAATATTGTTTTTATATCTTTTTTAGTGTATTATTGAAATTGGGGATCATTATGAAAAGAAAATTAAATGCAGATTTTATTAAATGGTTGTCAAATAAAAAAGGCGAAAGTAAGGAAATGCTTGATTTTAGGCTTAAATCTTATGAAGCTTTTCTAAAATTAGAAAATCCTAATTTTGGTCCAGAAATAAAACTTGATTTTGATAATATTAATTATTATAAAAGTGATCGTGATAAAATAACAGATAAATGGGAAAATGTTGATACAGACGTAAAAAACACTTTTTCTTCTTTAGGAGTAATTGAGGCTGAAGAAAAGTATTTAGATGGTGTATCTAATCAATATGAAAGTGAAGTAATATATCATAAAAATAAGACAGATAAAGAAATTATTTTCACTTCAACTGATGAAGCATTAAAAAAATATCCGGAACTTTTTTATAAATACTTTAATAATTTAGTTAAATATGATGAAAATAAATATACGGCTTTAAATGGTGCTTTATGGAGTGGGGGATCTTTTATATATATTCCACCCCATACTACTTTAGATAGACCTTTGCAAAGTTATTTTCGAATTGATAGTGAATCTTTAGGCCAATTTGAAAGAACCATTATTATTGTTGATGATTATTCATCTTTAGAATATATTGAAGGTTGTACAGCTAAAAGTTATTCTACTTCTTCATTACATGCTGGGGTAGTTGAAATTTATGTTGGTCGTCATGCTAGATGTCGTTATTCTACCATTCAAAACTGGAGTAAAGATGTCTATAATTTAGTAACGAAAAGAGCTATTGTTGATGATGATGGAATTATGGAATGGGTTGATGGTAATATTGGCTCAAAAGTAACTATGAAATATCCAAGTTGTATTTTAAAAGGTAACAATGCAGTAGGTAGTAGTTTATCAATAGCTTATGCTAAAAGTGAACAATCTCTTGATGCTGGAGCTAAAATGATTCATCTTGGTAAAAATACTAAAAGTAATATTATTAGTAAAAGTATTGCAGAAAGTGGGGGAGTAAGTAACTACCGAGGATTAGTTAAAATAGGAGAAAATGCAACTAACTCTCTAGCTAAAGTTGCCTGTGATACCCTTATTTTAGATAGTAAATCAAGTAGCAATACTTATCCTAGAAATATTGTTTTAAATGATTCTAGTATTTTGGAACATGAAGCCACTATCTCAAAAGTTAGTGAAGAAAAAATGAATTATTTAATGAGTAAGGGCTTAAGTGAAGAGATGGCTAAAGAATTATTGGTAATGGGTTTTATTGCGGATTTTAAAAAAGAATTACCAATGGAATATGCGGTTGAACTAAATCGTTTAATAAAAGATTAAAAACTACTAAAGTTTAAAATTTAGTAGTTTTTTAGTGACCAAATTTCAAGAAATTTGGTCGTATTTGAAGACGAAATTTCTTTAGTTTTGGGAGTTTGGTAAATTAAAAAAGTTATGATAATTTAATAAGCGAAAGGAGGTTATATGTTGAATAATGTAATTTTAGTTGGTAGGCTTACTCAAAATCCTGAAGTAATTGAAGTAGCTGATAATAAAAAAGTTACTTCCGTTATTTTAGCAGTAAATCGTAACTTTAAAAATGCTGAAGGTGTCTATGAAACTGATTTTATCCGTTGTATTTTATGGAATAGTGTAGCATCAACTACGACTGAATATTGTCATGTGGGTGATGTTATTGGTGTAAAAGGACGTCTTCAAACTAGTAAATATGAAGATGAAAATAAAAAAACTCATTATGTTACAGATGTTATTGCGGAGCGGGTAACATTTCTATCAACTAATAAAAAAGCTGAAGTAAGTAATGCATCTGATGCTTCCGATACATGTGAAGCTTCGGATACGTGTGATGCGTGTGAAGCAGCAGCAACTTAATTATTTTTTTCTTGTTAAAGATTTATTAACTGTCTTTTTCTCTTGAAAATTTGTATTTAATATTTTGTTATAATCAATTTCTTTGCCACTTAAAAGGTATATTTCTTTATTTTTAATATTGTTAAATAAATATTCTTGATCATTTCTTTTAGGTATCATGAAACCTCTATCTATCCCTTTTCTAAATTTGTTATTTGTTTTATAAGATAATATATTGAGTAAAGTGGCAAAGGCTATTGTGGTTATACTAGCAATATAAAAAGGAATTTCATAGAGTAAAGGATTAGTTAAAATAATATTGATTAAATAAATGGTTGAAATAATTATGCCACATGTAAAAAGTAAATTAATTATTCTTCTAATAAGATAAATAAAATATAGCCAAAATTGTTTTTTATTCATTTGATTACCTCTTTATTAAATAGTATTAATAAAGAATAAAAATAAAACTTCATAATTATAATTTAATAAAGGTGAGATAATGAAATATGTATTTAAGTATCTTGGTATAATGGCTCTTTTAATCTTTGCCTTTTATGAAACAAATAAATTAAGTAATATTGTTATTAATAAAAGTGATTTAGTAACCCTTATTAATGAAAACAGCAAAGATTATAATGTTGATGCTGTAAGTGCTGTTATTGAAGATGACTATATTATTCCGGGACTTAATGGCTATGCGGTTAACGTTTTAAAAAGTTATAATAATATGCGTTATTTAGATACTTTTAATTCTTATTATTTAGAGTATGATAAAGTATTACCTAATATATCTTTAGAAAATAATAAAGATAAAATCATAAAATATGGTAATCAGGGTAAAAAAAGTGTAGCGTTAATTGTTAAAGATAATTTAGAAATAATTAATTATGCTAAAGAAAAACTTATTAAAATAAATCGTTTGGTAGATCATAATACGTATGATATAAATGAAGATTATGAACAAATAAATAATGATTATGAAGAATATAAAAAAGTTGAAATGATGCTAAATAATAGTAATAAAAATAAGAATATTTGCTATATTAGTAATAATATTATTGATATTTGTAAAAAAGCTAATAAATATTTAGTTGAATCGTCAGTTGCTTTAAATAATTATAATTTATCTTCAGTTAAAGATAATATTATAAGTGGTAGTATTATATTTATTAATGATAATGTTTCTTTAACTGATTTTAAAATATTAGTAAGGCAAATATATTATCAAGATTTAGAAATAGTATATTTAAGTGAACTCATAACCGAAGAAAGAATTTAAAGTGCTTATTTGATAGTTTTAACCAGGATAAAGACATGAAAAATTTTAGTAAAGAGGATTAAAAACCGAAAGCAAAAGGAATTTAATCCTTTTTTGACGAAAAAAACGATTAATGAGTAACAATATTAAAAAGCCTTAAAATCTCTTTTT
>CANQGF010000057.1 GCA_947601485.1 uncultured Bacilli bacterium | reverse complement strand
ATTACTTCAAGATAATCAGAAACTTTATTTTGAATAATTTCTTTTAATAATTCAAGATTTTCCCCTTGAAGTCGTTGTCTTTTTCTAAATGCAGTAAATTTCATTTCTTGTACATTATGAGATTTTAATAAATCTAATACTTTAACATTATATGCATTAGCAAATTCAATAAGTTTTTGCGAATTAGGATGTATTTCACCTTTTTCATATTTTGAAACAGCTGGGGCAGACATATTTAATAAGTTACCGGCTTCTTTTAATGATAAATTCTTTAATAGTCTAATTCTTTTTAAGTTTTTTCCTACTTCTTCCATATTATTTCTTCCTCTCTTGGTTAATATTTTATCATATAAAAGTAGAAATGTAAACCAATATTTGAGAGTATTTTAATTTATAAATTTAATGCTAAACGCACAACAAAAGTTATGCTATTTGCATAATGAAAGTTATGCTAAATGCACAATGAATATTGAAAAAATAACATTTTTATGATAACATTATTCTTGGAAAGGTGTTATAAAAATGTCTTTAACTAAAGAAAATTATACAAAAAGATTGGTTGATAACGAAATAGACGAATTGCTAAATTTATTTGGAGCAATAAGTATTGAAGGACCTAAATATTGTGGTAAAACTTGGACGTCATTAAATCATGCTAATTCATATGTTTTATTAACTAAATCTGATAATCCTAATTCTGATTATCAAAAAGCTTTAATAAATAGGGAATTAATTTATACCAATTTATATCCTGAATTAATAGATGAATGGCAATCTATTGAACAAATTTGGGATGATGTGAGAACTAAGTGTGATGAAGATGGGAAAAGTGGAAAATTTATATTAACTGGTTCTTCAGTGCCGGCTAAACCTGAGAATATCTTTCATTCTGGGGCAGGAAGAATTTATAAATTAAATATGTATACTATGTCTTTGTTTGAATCAAATGATTCAGAAGGTGTAGTTTCTCTTTTAGATTTGTTTAATAATAAAGAAATAGCAGTCAATTTAAAACATAAGCCAACCATTGAAATGCTTGCTGATTTAATCATAAGAGGTGGATGGCCAGCTAGCTTAAAATATGATAAAAAAAATTATTATAGATTACCAGAAAGCTATATAAACGATGTTCTTGATCACGATATTAATTATGATGGTGTCTCAAGAGATAAAGAAAAAATGAGAATGTTATTAAAATCACTAGCAAGAAATGAATCGACATTAGTAACTAATAAAAAATTAATAAATGATATTGATGATTATACAAATGAAGAAGATTATAAAGTAAGTAGAAATACAGTACTAGATTATTTAAATGTATTAAAAAATATTCATTTACTTAAAGATCAATTACCATATTCTGAAAAAATTCGTTCTAGTGTTAGAGTAGGAAAAACTGTTAAAAGACATTTTGTTGATCCCTCACTTGCTTGTGCAGTTTTAGGATTAAAGCAAGAGCAATTAATAAATGATTTAGAATTATTTGGCTTTATGTTTGAATCATTAGTCATAAGAGATTTGAGAATATATATTGAGTATTTAGGTGGCCATATTTATCATTTTCATAATAATAATACCAAAGAAGAAGTAGATGCCATTGTTGAATTAAGGGATGGTAGTTATGGCGCTATAGAAGTAAAATTAGGAGTTGGTAAAATTGATGAAGCTTCTAATAATTTGTTAAAATTTTCAAAAAGTTGTGAAATACAACCTAAATTTCTATGTGTAATAAGTGGAATGATTGATTATGCATATCAAAGAAAAGATGGAGTATATGTAATTCCTATAACTGCTTTAAAACCATAGTTATTAAAAAAAATAAAAAGTGTAAAAAAACATTGATTTTCACCACAAATTATCGTAAAATGATAAAAAGAGGTGAAAATATGCTAATTACTAATAATATTTTTAAGGAAAATTTACCAAATTATTCTAATAAAAATACCAAATTATCAAGAGAAGTAAAAGCAGGAAGATTATTTAAAGTGATAAATGGTCTATATGAAACTAATCCTAGTACTCCCGGATATTTACTTGCTGGAAGTATTTATGGTCCATCATATATTTCATTTGAATATGCATTAGCATATTATGGATTAATACCCGAACGAGTAAGTACCATTACTTGTGCTTCTTTTAGTAAGAAAAAAAAGAAAAAATATATTACATCGTTTGGAGTCTTTACTTATAGAGATATACCTGATTTAGCATATCCAGAAGAAATAACATTAAAGATTGAAGGGGACTATTCTTATCAAATTGCCTCACCTGAAAAAGCTTTATGTGATAAACTTTATACATTATCACCTTTATTAAATTATAATAATCTTAAGAATATGTTATTTAAAGATTTACGCATCGATGAAGAAGAATTTATGAAATTAAATGTTGCAAAAGTAGAAAGATTAAGTAATTTATATCATTCAAGGAATGTTACATTACTTGCAAAATATATGAGGAGGCAACCAAATGAATAATATTATTGAACAAATGCTAGAATCTTATGAAATAAAGAATACAAATGATGAAATAAACGCTTTAAAAGAAATTATTCAAGAATTAGTATTATCGGGATTATCCAGAAGTAATTTTTTTAATGAAGCAGCTTTTTATGGTGGAACAGCTTTAAGAATTTTCTACAAATTAGATAGATTTTCCGAGGATTTAAACTTTGCTTTGATTATGCCTAATAAAGATTTTGATTTAAGTAAATATTTTGAGTATATAAAAAAAGAATTGAAATCTTACGGATTAAATTTGGAAATTAGTAGTCAAAAAAAGCATAGTGATACAAATATTTCTTCTGCCTTTTTAAAAGGAAATACATTGGAACATATCTTAAAATTTTTTCCTAATGAAGAAAATCATCAATATAATCATATTTTTAAAAATATAAAAATAAAGTTTGAAATTGATATTAATCCTCCGAAAGGAGCAACATATGAGACGAAATATAAATTATTACCAAGTCCTCATCAAGTAAGATTATATGATAAGTCATCTTTATTTGCTGGAAAAATACATGCTATATTGTGTCGTAATTGGCAAAATAGGGTAAAAGGAAGAGATTTATATGATTATGTATTTTTTTTAGCAAACAACATAGCTGTAAATTTAGATTTAGTAAAAAGTAAATTAATTGAGTCAAAATATATTATGGAAAATGATTCTTTTAATTTAGATGTTTTAAAAACTTTATTAAAAAATAAATTTAAAGAAATTAATTATAAAGAAGCTAAAGATGATGTAATACCATTTATTAAAGAAGTTAATAATTTAGAATTATGGAATAGTGATTTCTTTATTAAAATAACGGATCAATTATCTTGATTAAAGTTTTATTAACAAGAATGGAGACTATAATGCAAAATTATAATGATGCAAAATCAGTAGTATCATGCTGGAAAGTTAAATAGTTTTGCTGCTTTTTTGCTACTATTTGCTGCTTTTAATAATGATATTTTTAAAATAACTACATATTAATTGTTTATTTGAAATTTTATTGTATTAGTAAAATCACTGAACAAAGTTGATGTGATGTTAAAACAAATGATATAATAAATATAAAAAAAGGAAAGTGTTATGAAGAAGTTTTTGGAAAATAATGAATTTGAAAATCAATTTGAAAGTAATATACTTTATCGAGGACAAGAGTATTACAGTGAAAATAGAATTTTAGATATATGGTATCAAGATAATAACGTTTATGCTTATATTAATGGATCTGATATATATAAAGTTGAATTAGAAATTAAAAATGGTGAAATGAAAAATTATTATTGTTCTTGTCCATATTCAGAAGATGGTGAATATTTGTGCAAACATATTGCAGCAGTCCTATATTATCTATCTGATAATGAAGTCCCTGAATTAGAAAAGGGAGAATTTGAAAGAAAAAAAGCAAATAAAAATGAATCTAAGCTTGATGAAATTTATGATGAAATGCAATATGAATTAAACAAAATAAGTGATAGAAATGGATTTATAAATTATTATAATGGAAGATATTTTGTAGATTTAATTTCAAAAACATCTTATCAAATAGAAAAATTTATTGATGAAAAAAATTATAATGATGCCTTTGAACTAATAAAATACACTTATTATTTTATAAAAGATGCTTTTATGGATGGCTCTAATGGTGAATATCAAGATTCTCTTTATGAGTTAAGTTCTTCGGCAAGTAAATTATTATACGATGAAAATTATTATAATAAATTTTTAAAATGGGCGAATGATATAGCAGATAATAATAAATTAGACGATTTTTCTGATGCCCCTTTATATGCTTTTGTTCTTTATGCTCACGATAAAGAATCAGCGCAAAAAGTTGTAGAAATTTTAGACAAATGTCAATTTTTATATGGTATATTTATAAATCAAATTTTAGATAAAATAATATTAGTACATGATTATATTAGCAAAGATGAAGCTATAAAAATTTGTTATCAAAATATTAATGATTATGGTGCAAAAGAACAGTTAATTGAATATTTAAAAGAAGAAAATAAAATTGATGAAGTAATAAAAATTTTAAAAAAAGATTTAAAAAATCATGTAAGAAAAGATAGGGATTATGATAAATTGTTAGAAATATATGATGAATATAATATGTTAGATGAAAAGAAAAAAATATTACCAGAGGTAATAGTGGAAACTAATGATTTTAGAAGATATAAAGAGTTAAAAAATATGTGTTCTACCACAGAATGGGAAACTTTAAAAGAGAATATAATATCTAAAATAAGATCAAGTAATAAATGGATTTTAGAAGATATTTATGCAGAAGAAAATGAGCCAGAAAAATTATTTACACTAATTAAAAAAGATCCTGATTTAGATAAAATTTATAAATATCAAGACGTTTTAAAAGATAAATATAGTAAAGAATTATTGAATTATTATAAACCACAAATATTAGAAACAGCTAGGTATGTTCATGATCGTGAAAGATATAATGATTTATGTAAATATATTAAAAAAATGAGTAATCTTAATAATTCATCATCATTTATTTTTGAGATGATTAGTGAAATGTACCCTTTATATCGTAATAAAAAGGCTTTTAAAGAAGAAATAATGAATGCACTAGATAAAGAAAATAAAGTTAAATTTGCTAATTTAATTGCCAATAAAATGTAGTTTAGGAGGAATTTATGAAAGTAAAATTAGATGATGTTATAGAAATGTTAGAATTTGTAAATGATGGGATGGATTCTAGTGCTTATTACAATGATAAAACAAATGAATTTATTTATATAGGTGATTATTCAGATTTGAGTGAAGATGAAAAAGAAGAAATATATGATAATTGTATAGAATTACCTACTAAATATGATATTGATGAATATAGTATGATGGAAGAGTTTATTGAAACAATAGATGATGAAAGATTATATAATCAATTATATATAGCCATAAATGGCAAAGGGGCATTTAGAAGATTTAAAGATACATGTATTAATTTTGATATTATTGATGATTGGTATAAATTTAGAGATGAAAAATATAAAGAAATTGCCATAGAATGGTGTCAAGATAATAATATAGAATATATTTAGTTTTATATAAAGGAATTTTAAAAATAAATGAAGAAAATTTTAAAGATTAAAATTTAAATTAGATAAATGATACTGATAATTTCAAATATAAAAATGTAGGTTTTGGCTAATATAATTTTGTAGGAAAACCTACATTTTTATATTAGCACTATCATGAGACACTAGATGAATATGGAAAAACATTTGCTAACTTTGAAAAAAAGAAAATAGTGAAATATGGATGCGAAGCCATGCTTAAAATATTTAAATGCATTTGTGGTGTAAATTCCTTAAAATTAATGATTTATAAGGCTTTTTGTGGTATAATAAAGAATATTAAGAAACTTGGAAAAGTGAGTAATTATAATGAATATTAAAAATCAAACTGAAAAAGAAATACAAGAAAAGATTAGAAAAGTTGATGGTGCTATGTCTCAAGAAGGCATGCCATTAACAAAGGAATTAAAACAAAAACTTTATAATTGCATAATTGGTAAATCTTCGACAGAACTAGAGCGGAAAAAAATTATAGAAAAGTATAGAGGTATTTATGGATAATAAATACAAATATACTTATGAAAGGACAGCTGATTATTGTTATAAAAATACTGATGTTTTAATTAATAAACTCAACATTATAATGATGAAGACTTATTTAATGCAGAAAGAGAGCTTGTTTCTTTAAGAACTTATGAGCTAAACTAAAAGCCAATAAAAGGCAATTTTGATTTTCAATATTTAAAGAATATTCATAAATATTTATTTCAAGATGTTTATAGATGGGCCGGAGATATAAGAAGTTGTAATATAGCTAAACAAGATTTATTTTGTTTAGCAGAATATATAGAGCCATTTGGAAATGATATCTTTAATAGATTAATAAATGAAAATTATTTCATAGATTATGATAATGAGACTACACTAGAAAAATTAGCAGAATTATTTGCTGATATTAATGCTTTACATCCTTTTCGTGAAGGTAATGGGAGGAGTCAACGCGTATTTATAGAATCACTGGCTAAAATAAATGGAATATATTTAGATCTTACTAACGTTTCAAAAGAAGATATGGTTATTGCAAGTCATGATAGTATCAATGGAGATTATAACAAATTAAAAGAAATGTTTAAAAGTAATAGTCATACTATAAGTGAAGAAGAAAGAAAAAAATATATAAATATTTATTGTTCTCTAGAAATGTTTTAAAATTATGTTAATAAGTTTTTTAAAAATCGTACATCAAAAGTCTTAAAAAGTGTACAGTAAAAGTCTTAAAAATCGTACAGTAACACTTGACTTATATTAAACATGATAATATATTTAATATAAAGGTGATATAAATGAGTTTAAAAGAGAATGGTTATAAAAAAAGACTAGTTGATGATAAAATTAAAAAATATTTAAATGTATTTGGTGCTGTATGTATTGTAGGGCCTAAATGGTGTGGTAAGACATGGACTTCCCTTAATCACGCTAATAGTGTATCGTACTTAACTGATGAACCTGTTAAACAACTAGCTCTTATTAATCCTAAAAATATTTTTAGTGAAAAAAATCCTCAACTTATTGATGAGTGGCAAATTGTTCCTAGTGTATGGGATGCAGTTAGACATGAATGTGATAGAAGTAGTAATTCTGGCTTATTTATATTAACTGGCTCAACTACTTTAAAACGTGATGAAAAAGCTAAAAAAGTTTTTCATAGTGGAGCAGGAAGAATTGCTAAAATAAATATGGAGACAATGAGTTTATATGAATCAGGTGATTCAACTGGTATTATTTCTATTAGAGATATGTTAGAAAATAAAGATATTAATAAAAATATAGGTGAAGTTAATATAAAACATATTGCTGATTTAGTTGTAAGAGGTGGTTGGCCTAAAAGTTTAGCTTTAAAACCCGATGAATATACCTTAATACCTAAAAGTTATTTAAAATCTATTTTAGAAAATGAAATTAATGATAACGATAAACAAAGAGATATAAATAAGATGAAAATGTTAATTAAATCTTTGGCTAGAAATGAATCTACTTTAGCTAATAATAGTACTTTACTTAAAGATATTGATGAAAATCAAAAAGATGCTATTAAAAGTAAAGTAACTTTATTAGATTATTTAGATTTACTAGAAAGATTATATTTAATTAAAAATCAAGAATGTTTTAGTTTAAATTATCGTTCTAAAGATAGAGTGGGTAAAACAGTTAAAAGACATTTTGTTGATCCTTCTTTAGCAGTTGCTGCTTTAAATTTAAATGCTGATAAATTATTAATGGATATTAGAACATTTAGCTTTTTATTTGAATCACTTGTTGTAAGAGATTTAAGAATCTATATGGATTATTTAGGAGGAAATGTTTATCATTTTAGAGATAATGTTAGTGGTCTTGAAGTTGATTCGATATTAGAGTTTGAAGATGGAGAATATGCCGCTGTAGAAATAAAATTAGGTTATAATGAAGTAAATGACGCAATTAAAAATTTGCAAAAATATTATGATAATACAATTAAAAAACCCAAATTTATGTGTGTAATAGTAGGTGTTTGTGAAGCAGTATATAAAGATCCTAGTGGCATTTATATTGTGCCTATTACAGCTTTAAAGCCATAGATCAAAGAGCAACTATAAAGTTGCTTTTTAATGTGGTATTTTATAAGCAATTATATGTTGTATTTTTTATAAATTATGTTATAATTTAATTAACCAATTACGTTAATCAAAATAATGAAAGGGGGTAGTAAATGGAATTAACGTACAAAAATGAGAAACTTCAAAATATTTGTGAAAATCCAAAATATAATAAAGAATTGGTTAAAAAATATGGAATAGATGTTGCTAAAAGATTGCCACAAAGAATAAAAGAATTAAAAGCTTTTGAATCATTAAACGATGTTCCAGTTAGTCCTCCTCCCATAATAAAGTCAAGTATTTTCTATACAAAACTTTATAAATTATTTTTAATTTTTGATTTTTGTCCTAGTTTTCTCTAGTTTTTTAACTTTTTTGCTTATATTTAAGCATAATGAAAATTGTTAACATATGACTTTTTTT
>CANQGF010000056.1 GCA_947601485.1 uncultured Bacilli bacterium | reverse complement strand
CCAGAAGAAAAAGGCTTAGCGGAAGATGAAGATGTATTAAACAAAATTAATGGAGTAGTAAATCAAATTCAAATGGATTTAATGAAATATCGTAAAATATCTGCTAGTAAAGAAATTGATATAACAGAAGAAGATAATAAAATAATTAATTTAAAAGAAAAAATAAACGATTTATATCAACTAAATAAAATTTATTTTAAAAATATCAGTGATGATATTGAATATAGTTTTATAGATGATTTAACTATTAAAATTCCAGATGATTACGTTGGAACTATACTCGTTTATTATTACAAATATCCTAAAAAAGTAGAAGTTTTAGAAAATAATTTAACTGATGAATATGATGACAATTATATATTTGAAATAGACCCAATATTATTAGAAATTATGCCTTATGGTATAGCAGCCGATTTATTAAAAATGGACATGATAAGTAATTATGGTAAATATTTTTATGAAAGATATTTAGAAATGAAAAATAATATCGATACAAGAAATGTTTCTGAAAGTATAAGATTTGAGGGTGGTGTGGATGTCTAGTATTAGTGATTTAATAACGAGAAAATATGGCAATTTTAGAGGTATTGATTTTTCTCATAAAGAGGTATTGTCCTCAAGAAGTCCTGATGCTTTAAATATGTGGAAAACATATAATGACAATGAGTGTATTGAAACTAGACCGGGTATGAAGTTATTAAATAAATTTGATGGTGAAATATATGGTCTGTTTTTTTATACTATAAAAAATTATACTCATGTTTTATTACATATTGGAACAAAAATGGTTGAATGGGAAAATTATCCTAATGTTCCTGTTATAGAAAAAGAGTTATATACTGGGTTAAATCCTAAGCAAAGTAGATGTTTTATTTACGATAATGTTTTCTTTTTTATGGATGGAGTAAATTATCTAGAGTATGATGGTTTAACAATGAAAGAAGTAGAAGGTACTGTTCCTTTTACTTCATATTATAAAAATCCAAATGGTTCAACTTCAATAGATGATGATACTGATACTGATTTAGTATATCAACCAGTAAATGTTTTAACTCCTTTAAGAAAAAATAGTTTTATAGCTGATGGAAAAAGTTTTAAATATTATTTAGATAGCCAGAATTTAGATGCTATATCAATTTTTTTAATAACAGCAACAATTAATGGTAAAAATGCTACTGAAAATATTGATTTTACAGTTGATAGAACAAAAGGAATAGTAACTTTTTCAAAAGCCCCAGAAAACGAAGCTGAAGTTATTATAACTTTTAGCAAAACTACTCAAGATTATAGAAAAAGGATATTAAATTGTAATCTTTCATGTGAAATGGACAACAGAATATTTTTTAGTGGTAATCCAGATTACCCTAATGCCGTTTTTCATTGTGAACTTAATGACCCCAGATATGTAAGAGATACTGCTTATTATGAGTGTGGTATGGATTTAGCCAATATAAAAGCAATTATACCAGGTGATAACGTATTGTGGGTAATAAAAGAAATAAATCAAAATAGTAGTAGTGTTTATTATTTAACTCCAACTCTTGATGCAACTTATGGAAAAATATATCCAAGTGTGAATGGTAGTGTCTCTTTAGGATGTGTTAGTTGTGGAATTAATTTTAATGATGATATTGTTTATTTTTCTAAAAGAGGTTTAGAGGGAATAAATGGAACGATTTATAGTGAACAATTAATATCTCATAGATCATCTAACATTGATACAAAAATGATTAATGAACCAAAATATAGCGGTGTCAAATTAGCTGAGTATAACGGTTATTTAATGTGTTTAATTGATTCTAAAATATATTTAGCTGACAGTAGGCAAAAATACCAAGATAATGCCGGAAAAGTACAATACGAATGGTATTATTGGGAATTACCATTTAATATCACTTATATAAGAGAATACAGACAAAATTTGTATTTAGGTAATAATAATGGTGAACTTTTTATTTTAGACGGAACAGATGATAATGGCACTGAAATAAAAAGTTATTGGACAACTTCAAAAGATGACTTTGGATATCAAGGATACACAAAAACAACTAACAAAAGAGGAAATGTTGCAAACTTAAAGATTTTAGGAAATGAAAATATACATGTAGATACTATTGTAGATGGTGTTTTAAAAGAAAAAAAGACTTTTAGTGATGAAAAAGGTTATATAGCCTATAGAATAAAAGATAAAAAATTTAAAGAAATACAAATTAAATTTAGTTCAAATAAACCATTTGGACTTTTTTCATGCACATTGCAAGGCTTTATAGCTGGATATATTAAAAGGTAGGTGATTAAAGTGGATGAAAGATTAGTAGAAATTGAAAGGCAAAAAAATAATGCTTTAAAGCAAAGTGATAGCACTTATGATAGCCTTATAAAAGAAAATCAAAATTTATATAATCAACAACAAGGTTATATTACACAACAAGAGCAATTACAAAATAATGCCTTAAATCAACAATATGAATTTCAAAAACAACAAATTGAAAATCAAAAGAAAGAAGCAAATCAAAACTATCAAACTGAGCAAAAAAGAGCTAGAAATGATTATACATCTTTTATAAATCCTTATGGTGTAACAGCTGAATCACAAGCAAGTCAAGGATTAGGACAAAGTGGTTTTTCTGAAACTGTTAAATTAGGTGGCTATAACATGTATCAAAATCGTCTTGCAGCAGCTAACAAAGTATTGCAAGATGCTATTACTACTTATAATTTAAACATGAATGAAGCTAAGGTAAATTATGATGTTCAAAAAGCCCAAAATGCTGTAACAAAATTACAGTCAATGTTAGAACTTTCTCAAAACTATTATGATAAAAAATCAACATTATCACAAAATAAATTAAATAATAATCAAAGCTTAAATAGTGATTATTTTAATCGTTACAATACGGTGTATCAAAATATTGAAGAAGAAAAAGCTAAACAAGAACAAATTAGACAATATAATGAAAATTTAGCTTGGGAAAAACAACAGTATGAAACAAATATGGCTTGGGAACGTGAACAATATGATAGAAATTTAGCATTACAAAAAGCAAATCAAGAACAAGAATTAGCTTTGAAAAGAGAACAATTAGCTTATCAGAAAGAAAGAGACAGAATAGCTGATGAACAATGGCAAAAAGAATATGCTTTATCTCAACAACAAAGAAGTTATTCAAGCAGTAGTAGCAGTAGTAGCGGCGGAGGATATTCTCTAAGTGACAGTAGTAGTTCACAGTCACAACCAAAAATGAGTGCTAATATGACACCAATGTTATCTACTGGACAATATGACTGGTATAACAGTACTTTTGGCACAAATTCATATACAGAAAGTGAGTTGAATGAACTTATTGCTAGGGGATTAAGTGAAGGCAGATTAAGAGATGAAGATGTTAGTAGAATTTACCGAGCTTATGGGCTTGGATAGAAAAGAGGTACAAAATGGCAAAGAGTTATGAAGAATATTTAAAAGAATTAAATGAAAGAACTAAAAAAATGACTTATACACCTATTGAAAATAGAGTTATAAGTAATAATCCTGTTAGAAAATCAAAAACAACTAGTTTTGAATATTCAACACCATCTTTGTCAGCTGCTAAGGTTCAACTTGAAAATGCTATGACTGGATATCAAACACAAAAAGATATTTTAAGTCAAAATGTAAAAAATAAAGGTATTAAAGTAAATGAATATAGTAGTAATAAATTGCCCACTTATAAAACTATAGAAAGTAATAGATTAAATGATTTTAACTTAAAAAAAGATTATAGTGCATTAAAAAATACTGATGCTACAGGCACTAAAGAAAAAGAAAATCAACAATTATATGCTGATTATCAAAAGACAAACGAATTCAAACAGCAATATGAAAATGTATTAGCTGCTAGAGATAAGTTAGGTTATTCAACATATGAATTCAACAGACAAAGAGTAAACACCGAAAAAATAGGATTATATGATAAAAGTTTAGGAAGATTTGTTAATGGCATGCTAAATTTTACTGATGTTGGACCATATGTAAGAAATTCAAAAGGTGAATATATTGAATTACCATCTTATCAAGATTTAAAAGAACAAAAAACAAGTGAAAGTTATAAAAATGGTATAGGAAAATTTGTTGGTGATGCTGCTTTTCAAATAGGAAAAATTGCAACATCAACTGTATTAAATCAAGTGGCTCCTGGATTAGGTTCAACAGAATATTTTGGCAGTATGTTTAGAGATAATTATCAACAAGCAATTAATGATGGTCATGGTTCAGAAAAAGCATTAACTTATTCTGTAATATCAACAGCAACAGAGTTTGCTACAGAAAAAATATTAGGTGGTACAACAAAAGCTTTAACTGGTGGAAAAGCTTCTGCATTAAATCAAGGTATAGCAAATGGCTTATCAAGAATAATGAATAATAGAAGTATAATAAACATGCTATCTCATGCTGGTTCTGAAGCAACAGAAGAATTTGTACAAGAATATATTGATAAAGTTACAAGAAATATTGTTTTAGATGAAGATAACGATATATTTAGTGCTGAAACTTTATCAGATGCAATGTATTCTGCAGCAGTAGGTGGATTAACAGGTGTTTTTGGTTCAATTGGTGATAATTCATTGGATATTCCAGTTAATGAAAACATAAATAATAGTGTCAATCTACCAATTACAAATCAAAATGGAAATACAAATATCATTAAGAATTCACTTTTATCAGCTGATCAAAATAATAATTTACCTCCAGTAACTTATAAATATGAAAAGAGTAATAATGTTAAAATAGATAATTTTAAAGAATCAGCTACTAAATATTTTAATAATTCAGAGCAAACACAAAATTTTATAGATAATATATCTAAGATAATAAGTGATAAGGATTATAATGTTATATTTGATGATAAAATTGTTAATAATGAAGGACAAACAGTAAACGCACAAATAAAAACATTAGATAATGGTGAAACTGAAATAAGAATCAATCCTAATTCTCCTAAGTCAGGAGAATTTTTAATTATGCACGAAGTAACACACGCTATTGAAACTAACGAAATGAAACAATTAGTTTTAGATTATGCAAGTAACCATAATGATTTTGAACAAGCATTAAATGATTTAAAAACTATTTATAGAACTAACGATGTTTCAAGTGAAGTTTTAGCAGATATTTCAGGACAATTATTTGGCAATCAAGAATTTATTAATAATTTATCTTTAGAAAAGCCTAGTATATTTAAAAGAATATATAATTCAATAATATCATTAGCTAATAAACTAACAGGAAATACAAATGAAGCTTTGTTTATTAAAGATTTAAAAAATAAATGGGAAACAGCTTATAGAAATACTACTAATGAACAAACAGTTAATAATTTGAACAATAATGCTTCATTTAGCATTCAACAAGATGAAAATGGTAATAATTATGTTAATGTAGATACTAATCAAAATATATTTGAAGGTAAATCATTATTAGAACAAACAAAAATTGCAAAGAAATATATTTTAGATAATTTTAGAAAAAATGGATTAATAATAAATGATGATAACGTTAATGTTACATCTCGAACAGCAAATGAATACACTCATTCTAAAACTAAGGTTTCAAAAAATGTAGCTAGTTCTAAAATGAAAGCATCTACTGAATTAAATAATCTTTTATCTATTGCTGAATATTCTCATAGCAATAGTGATGATGGCAGACACAATATTGCCAAAGATGGATGGGATTATTATAAAGTTAATTTTAGGGTAGGAAATAATAATTTTGAAGGGTTAATAAATATCGCAAAAAATGGTAATCAAAAGACCTTATATGATATTACAAGAATAAAAAAGACATCACGAGTTGGCTCAGACAATAAGTCTACTACCACTAATGAGATGTCTTTCAATGACAATAATATAACACAATCTAAAGATAATGTCAAATTGCCTACTAAATATTCTATGCAAGAAAATGTAGATAATATGCAAGAACTTGATAATAGTTCTTTTTTATTGGAAAAAACTGCTAAAAGATATGAAGATTTAAAGTTAACAAATAAAATTGAGTTTTTCAAAAAAGAAAATGGTGATATACGAATCAATCTAATAGATTCAAATAATAATTTAATTAATCAATTTGATTTAATTTCTAATGATTTTTCTGTAAAACAGTTAGGGGAAAATTTAGGAAATTATATATTTAATCAAGCTACTGATGATTATAAAACTATTAATATAGGTAATGATATTAATAATTTAGGAAATGAAACAGATTATTTTATGAATCATAGACCAAATGAAGAAGGTGCAACTTCTGATAATTTGACTAGTCAAGATATTGAAACACCAGGTCCTATAGATTTATATGAGCATCCAGAATATTATTTTCAAATGGATGAAGAATATAGTAAAGAAAGTATGGAGGTTTTAAAAAAAGTAAAAGGTAAACCAAATGCTACCGTAACAATATATCGAGCAACTATTGGTAATAAGATTAATCCAGGCGATTGGATAACTTTATCTAAAAAATATGCTGAATATCATAATAATTCACAATTTAATGGCAAAGCTAATGTACTTGAAATGAAAGTTAAAGCTAAAGATGTTAGATGGGCAATGGACGATATAAATGAATTTGGTTATTTTCCTAATACAAACAATGTAAAAAACTCAATAAGTAATGGCAGTGCATGGCAACAATATTTAGGTAAAAACTATAAACCATCAGGAACAAGAACAAATATGAATGATATAAAAATTCCAACGTCGAAAGATATAAATAGAATAAATATGCCACCAGTTGAAACAACTCAAAATAATAATGTACTAAATCCTAATGAAATATCACAATTAACTCAAGAAGATGCAAATACAACACCTAATTTACCAACTAAAAATAGAAATAAAATTAATGATGGCGATAGTAAATTTTTTGATAATATTAATAATAAGGTTAATATATTAAATGAAGAACAAAAATTGAGAATATTAAGTAATGATGAAGTAAAATATTATGATAAAGTTACTAATAAGGAAAGTTTAGATAAAGCATTTGAAAGATTAAATAATAATGGAAAATCAGAAAGTTTAAAATGGTTTAACAAAGATTCAACTAATGCTGATTCTACAGATGTTGCAGAAGGTTGGATATTAATGAAACAATATGCTGATAGTGGCAATTATGATGGAATGGTTGAAGTTGCAAAGAAAATGAGAGATATTGGTTCTAAAGCTGGACAAACAGTACAAGCCTTTAATATTATGGAAAGAATGACTCCAGAAGGTATGGTAAAGTATGCTCAAAGTGAATTGCAAGAAGCATACGACAAGATGGTTAAAAATAAATCTAAAGATTGGATTGATAAATATCGCAATGATTTTGATTTAAAACCTGATGAAGTACAATTTATTATGGATAATATGAAAGAAGTTTCAACTATGGAAGATGGTTACGACAAAAGGGTAAAATTAGCAGAAATTCAAAAAATAATGACTGATAAATTACCTCCAGAAAAAGGTAGTGGAATAAAATCTTGGATGCGTATTTCAATGTTATTTAATCCAAAAACTCAAGTAAGAAATGTTGTAGGTAATGCTATTATAATGCCAGTAAATTCTTTTAGTGACTTATTTTCTAATTATGCCGATAAAATTATTTCAAAAAAGACTGGTGTTAGAACAACTGGTAAAACAAATATAAAAGCAATTCTAAAAGGAATGAAAGAAGGAGCATATCAAGCCACAAATGATTATAAAAAAGGAATTAATACAAAGGATATGGAAGGAAACCGTTTTGAAATTAGTGAAGGTAAATCATTTAATGATGAAAAATTAATGGGAAGAAGTCTTAATCGAATAGAAGGAATGCTTAATTATGTTATGGATGCAGGGGATAGAATTTTTAGTCAGTCATCTTTTGAAAATTCATTGCAAAATCAATTAATTTTAAATAATACTACTGAAATAACTCAAGATATGTTGGATATTGCTAGAACGGAATCTTTACAAAGAACTTGGAATGATAATAATAGTTATACAAAATTTGTTCTTGATATAAGACGTATGATGAATAAAATTCATTTACCTGGTGTGCAAAGTTATGGTTTAGGGGATATATTAATACCGTTTGCTAAAACTCCTGCCAATTTAACTAAAGCAATTGTCGATTATTCACCTTTAGGATTAGTTAATACTTTAGTAGAAGGAAATAATTTGAAAAAATCGTTATCTAATGGTCAATTTACACCACAAATGCAACATAAATTTGTTCAAGATTTAGGCAAAGCAACTGCAGGAACAATGCTATATGTTTTAGGAATTGGTCTAGCTAAGGCTGGAATTGTAAGTGGGGAAAGTGATGATGATAAAGATACAGCAAACTTCATAAAAAATACGTTGGGAATAAGTTCTTATTCTATCAAAATTGGAAATAAGTCTTTTACTTATGACTGGGCACAACCAATAGCTGCGCCATTATCAATTACTGCTAATGTCGTTAATTCTAAAAAAAATAAGGAATTGGCTTTAACGGAAGCCGTGGTTGGTTCTTTAGATACTGCTGGTAGTATTTTAATGGAACAGTCGTTTTTACAAAGTCTTAATGAAGTTTTAAATTCTAATGATGGAGTTGTTTCCGGACTTTTAAATGAAATGTTAGAATTACCATCTCGTGCAGTGCCAACTTTTTCAAAACAAATTGCTGAGTTAGTGGATGATACGCAAAGAACATCATTTGAATATAATCAGCCTTTAAAATCAGCTTTAAATAGTATTGTTGCAAAAATACCTATTGCTAGTAAAACTCTAGCTCCTAGTGTAGATTCTATGGGTAGAGAAATAAAAAGGTATGGTGGTAAAAATAATATATTTAATGTATTTTTAAATCCTGCAAATGTTAATACCGAAAATATTAGCAAAGGAGCAGAAGAAATATACAAAATTTATAAAGCTACGGGTGATACTTCTATAATGCCTAGAGTTGCACCATATTATATTAATTCAAATGGTGAAAAAACAATATTAAACAGTGAACAAAGAGCAAAATATCAAAAAAATGCTGGAAATATAATAGAAGAAAATATGAAGTTATTGTTAAAAAATGGTGATTATAAAAAACTTAATAATTCTGATAAAGCTAATACAATTAAATCTATAATAGATTATTCGTATAATAAAGCTAGAAAAGATGTTTTAAATATAGAAATGTCTAATTCTTACAATAAACTAAATGAATATATAGAAAATGGTGGAAATGTAGCTGATTATTATTTGAATAAAGAAGAAATAAATTACTCTTTACAAAATCCAGAAAAATATTCAACTATAACTCAAATAACAAAATATGATGAATATCTAAATTATAAAAAAGAAATAGAACAAGTAAGAGAAAAAAGTAGTGATAAAAAAAGTGCTACTTTTAATTATGTAGAATCACTAAAACTTAATATTCCCAAAAAAGCTATGCTAATTAAAATGTACTATCCATCTTTTAAAACTTATGATAAAGAAATAATTGAATATGTAAATAGTCAAAAATTAAGTATTAAAGAAAAAGAAGATGTTTTAAAAGAATTAGGATTTACCGTAAAAGAAGGGAGAGTTTATTAATGTTTGATAATAAAAATATAAATATCAGAGATAAACC
>CANQGF010000055.1 GCA_947601485.1 uncultured Bacilli bacterium | reverse complement strand
TATTACACAAGATGCAAAAAATGAGCAAAGCCCTATAATTACTAGGTTTGCTCATTTTTACTGCAAAACTCAAGATACTTATATCATATTTTAAGGGTTTAGTCAAATTCGTTAAGACTTCTATTTTTTGTTGTCATGTGTTAAAATAAATAGCGTTTGGGAGGAAAATATGTTTATAAATGGAATTAATGTTACCCCTAATTACGAAGATAGAGTATGGCTTGATCAATTTTTTACAGAAAATATGAAATATATTAAAGATAAAGATCTATCTAATTATGAAAATTTAAAAGTTTTTGGTGATTTATATGAAAAATTTATTGATGAAAATAATTTAAGAGAAAATGATTTTTTAAAGTTATTTCTTTTAGAAATGCGTTATTTAGAACTAACTTATAAAATAACAAAGAAAAGTGAGCCCCATCTTAATTTTTTAACTAATCCATCTTCAATTAAAAATCTTACTAATAGTCCTATTGCTAAATGGTATAAAGAAAGTAAAGTTGTCCATCAAGAGAGAAAAAAGTTAAAATGAAAGTTATTTTTTTAGATATTGATGGCGTTTTAAATAATGGTAAGACATTTCTTGATATTTATGAAGAATATCAAAAAACTAATAAGGTAAGAATTGAAATTGATTTAGAAAGAGTAGGCTATTTAAAAGAAATAGTAGATAGAACAAATGCTGTAATTGTTCTTTCTTCTAGTTGGCGTTTAAAAGGGAAAATGATGGATAACAAATTTGTTCCTCGTAGTAAAAAAATGCAAGAGTTTTTAATGATTTTAGCAGAATATAATTTAAATATTTATGATATTACGCCATATCTTGATGGTAATAGAGAAAAAGAAATATATACTTGGCTTAATAATCATGAAGTAGAAAGTTTTATTATAATTGATGATGAGCCATCGATGATTAAATCATTATGTCCTTATTTAATTAAAACAAGTATAGTAGAAGATGATAAAATGCTTACAAATATTGATGATACTAAAGGATTATCTATAGATGATATAGATAAAGCCGCAAATAAATTAAATAGACGCAAAAAATAAATTGTCAAAGATATTAAACAATGATAAAATTAAAAAGAAATAGGGAAGTAGGGATAGTATGATTAAGCAAAAAAAACGAGGCTTATTAATTGTTATTTCAGCACCATCTGGATCAGGTAAAGGAACAATTATGAAGCAACTTTTACAAAATGATAGTAATAGATGGCTCTCAATATCTACTACTTCAAGAGAAATAAGAAATGATGATATTCCTGGAGTTACTTATAATTTTGTCAGTAAGAATGAGTTTATCCAAAAAATAAGTGAAGACTATTTTTTAGAATATGCTATGTATGCTGGTAATTATTATGGTACTCCAAAAGAAACAATCGAAGATAAATTAAATAATGGCATAGATGTTTTTTTAGAAATTGAAATTGAAGGAGCTAAAAATATAAAAAAAATCTATCCTGAAGCAGTATTAATATTTATTTTACCACCATCTATGACTGAATTAATTGATCGTTTAAGAAAAAGAGCTACTGATAGCGAAGAAAAAATCTTGAAAAGATTAATGAGATCTTATGAAGAAATTTTAGAACTTAATAATTATGATTATGTAGTTGTTAATGATGAATTAGATAATTCAATTAAACAAATAGAAGGAATTATGACGGCTGAAAAAAGTCGTACTAATAGAGTAGAAGAAATTATATTTGATATTGAAAAAGATAATTTAGAAGATTATTTAGGGGGAAAAGGAGAGTAGTATAATGAAAATATTAATCAATAGATATTTAACCTTTATTAAATATATTTTTGCTTCGGCTTTAAGTTTTGCTTTAGATTTAACTCTTTTTACTATCTTTAACCATTTATTTAAAAGTATTATTTTAGGAACAATTTCCGCTCGTGTTATTTCATCTTTTATTAATTATTTACTTAATAAAGATAAAGTTTTTCAAAGTAGTGAAAAAAATACTATTTTTAAATATTATCTTTTGGTAGTAGTGCAAATGTTAGTATCAGCTACTTTAGTCGATAAACTTTATAGTATAGTAAGTATTAATCCAACTTTAATTAAGATACCAGTTGAGGGATTCTTATTTTTATGTAATTACTTTATTCAAAAGTATTATATTTTTAAAACGGCTAATGTACCAAAAATTATTGATAATTATTTAAAATATATCTTTTTAGCTTTTTTAACAACTTTCAGTGTTTATTCTTATGTTTTAAATGATATAAATAATTTTTACTTACAAGGCACTATTATTTTAATAATTTTTGTTTTATTAGTAATTTATTATAAATTTTTATTTAATAAAGCCAAAATATCTTTTTTATATAAAGGTTTTGCTGTTATTTTAAGTATTATTTTAGTGCTCGGATATAGTTATGAAATGACTAGTACTGGCCTCTTATTTTGGGGTAATTTATTTAATTTTATGATTTCTTTAATTAAAGTAGTAGGATTTTATCTTTTCTTTAAAACTTTAATTTACTATTTTTTAAAATTTTTAAATCATCAATATAAGAGTCCCCAAAATAAGTTAATTCAAAAATTTAGTCAACATCCATTTAGATATTCTTTTATTTTAATGAGTTTATGTTATAGTATTTTCTTAATCATTTATTATCCGGGTATTTTAAATTTAGATAATGCTAATCAAATTAAAGAAGTTCTTGGAATGCCTACTAGATATCTAGAAGGAATAAATCGTATTAGCAATAGTTATCTTACTAATTTTAATCCTATCGTACATACTCTTATGTTAGGTCTTCCCGTTAAACTTGGTTTCATGCTAGGTAATTTTAATTTTGGGTTATTTTTATATACATTAATGCAACTTATAATAATTATTAGTATTAATTCTTATATTATTAATTATTTAGTTAAAAATAAAATAAATATTCTTTATGTATTTATTTCTTTACTTGTTTTAATTTTATTTCCTACCATTGGTTTTTATAGTGTAACCGCCGTTAAAGATGTTTTGTATACCGAATTTTTAGCACTATTTTGTCTTAAAATATATGATTATTTAAAAAATAAAGATCAATATCATTTTCTTAATTATTTAAGTTTCTTTATTATAAGTGTATTAGTCATATTATTTCGAAACAATGGCATTTATTTAATCATAATTACTTTATTATTTTTATTAATTAATAATAAAAAATTACCAATTATTACTTTAATTGTTTCTCTTATGTCATTTAATTTATTATTTAATAATGTTTTACTTCCTTTATGTGGCATAAGTGGAACTAGTATTAGAGAAGCATTATCAGTACCATTCCAACAAACAGCAAGATTAGTTACCTTAAAAAAAGAAGTTATTAGTGATAAAGATTTAGAAATAATTGGTCAAATATTAGATGTTCAAAATATGGCAGAAGATTATGACAAAGATTTATCTGATCCCGTTAAAGATAAATTTAATAAAGATTATACAAAAGAAGATTTAGTTAATTATTTTGGGGTATGGAGTAAATATTTATTAAAAGAGCCTTTAATTTATGTAGATGCCACCATCAATAATATATCTGGTTTCTTTGATCCATTTGAACATAGTTGGAAAGTTTATCATAAATTATATTCTGATTTACCTAATGCTGGTTTTGATTTACATTATTTAAATAGCTTTAAACAAGCAAGAACATTTTTATATAATTATGAAAATTTCTTTGAAAGTAGTCCTGTTGGATTATTTGTAAATATAGCTGTTATCACTTGGTTAAGTATTTTTTGCTTTCTTACTTTATTAAATAAAAAACCATATTATGCGATTTTATTACCTAGTATGATTTCGATATTATTTTGTATTGTAGGACCAAGGGATTTATATTTCCGTTATATTTATCCGTCATTTATGCTTCTTGTTCTTTTATTTCCTATAATTAAAAGTCTTAATGAATAATCTTTTTGGTTAATTTTAGTAAAAAAATACTTTCATTGTTTAATCATATAATTTAGTGTATAATTAAATAGAAGAAGGTTGTAAGAATGCAAAAAGAAAAATTTTTATGGGAACATTATTATACAAAAGATGAACTTAAATTAAATATTCCTAATTTATCTATATATGATTATATGATGATGGCAAGTAAAAAATATAAAAATAAATACGCCATTAATTATTTTGGCAGAAAAATTACTTATAAAGTTTTTTGGGAATATATTGATAAATGTGCTAAAAGTTTAAAAGCATTAGGTATAAATAAAGGTGATGTGGTAACAATTTGTCTTCCTAATACACCAGAAGCAATTATTTCTTTTTTTGCTATTAATAAAATTGGTGCTGTCGTAGAAATGATTCATCCCTTATCATCTGAAAATGAAATTAAAGATTATTTATTGTCAACTAAAAGTAAATTGTTAATTGCTTTAAATCAATGTTATAGTCGAATTAAAAATATTATTCATGAAACTAAAGTAGAGAAAGTTATTATTGCTAGTCCTTCTGATTCAATGCCTATTTTTCTAAATGCAATGTATAATGCCACCATGGGAAGAAAAGATGAAAAACCGAAAAAAGATAGTTTTTATTTGTTTTGGCGTGATTTTATTAGTTTAGGACATAGTTATAAAGGTAAAATAGAATGTAAAGTCAGTGTTAATGATACAGCTGTAATTTTACATAGTGGTGGGACAACGGGATCACCTAAAAGTATTGTTTTAAAAAATAGAAGTATTACTGGTGTTAATGAACAAGCTAAAGTATTTTTCCCAGAAGCAGAAGCCGGTGATTCACTCCTTTTAGTTATTCCATTATTCCATTGTCTAGGTTTAGTAGTGGGGGTATTTATTCCTTTATGTCGAGGAGCAGTTGTTATTTGTGTACCTCAATTTGATCCAAAAAGATTTGATAAATTATTATTTAAATATAAACCCAATTTCTTATTGGGAGTACCAACTTTATTTGAAACATTTTTGTCAAATAAGTATTTAGCGAATGCTAATCTTTCTTATTTAAAATGTTTGGTTTGTGGGGGAGATACTTTATCAAAAGAAAAGAATCAATTAATTAATGATTTTTTACATAGTCATCAAACAAAAGCTAATATTATACAGGGTTATGGCATGACTGAAACTTGTGGCCCAGTGACTTTTGGGACTAAAGGTAGTAATAAACTTGGAAGTGTAGGGATTCCTCTTCCTGGTAATATAGTAAGAATTATTAATCCTGATACCAATAAAGAATGTAAAGTAAATGAAGTAGGAGAAATTTGTATTCATAGTGATATAGTTATGGCTGGGTATTTAAATAATCCTAAAGTTACTAAAGAAGTATTAAAAGAATTTAGTGATAAAAGGTTATATATTCATACGGGAGATTTAGGATACATAGATGAAGATGGGGTCATTTTCTATGTTCAAAGAATTAAAAGAATAATTATTTCATCTGGCTATAATATTTATCCAGAATATGTTGAAAGAGTACTTAAAGATCATCCATATGTTAAAGATGCATGTGTAGTTGGGGTACCACATCCTTATAAAAAAGAGATAGCTAAAGCCTTTATTATTTTACAAGATGGAGTAGAGGAAAGTTATACTGTGAAAAAAGAAATTATGGATTATGCTAATCTTCATTTAGCTCATTATATGCTTCCTAGGGAATATATTTATAAAAAAAGTTTTCCTAAAACAAAAATGGCTAAAACTGATTACCGTGCTTTGGAACAAGAATTGTTAGATAAATAGGTGTTATATGTTTAAATATATTATTTTAATTGTTATTTGTTTGTATATAATATATGTTATTTTTGCTTCATTTAAAGAAAATGAATTTGGTATGTTTTGGTATAACTTTTTAAAGTTACCTTTAGGTTTAATCTTTAAATTTTTCTATCCATATAAAGTGGAAAATAAAATTAATATACCTAAAGGACCGGTAGTTTTTTGTTGCAATCATATTCATTTGATGGATCAATGTTTACTAATTTTGGAATGTAAAAGACCTATTCATTATTTAGCAAAAAAAGAATATTTTGATAATCCAAAAACTAAATGGTTTTTTAAAATGGTAGGGTGTATTCCTGTAGATCGTAGTATTCATGATGATAATGCAAAATCAAAAGCATTAGATGTTTTAAATAAAAAGCTAGCTTTAGGGATTTTTCCTGAAGGTACCAGAAATAAAACAAATGAGATTTTGCAACCGTTTAAATTTGGAGCGGTTTCACTTGCGCAAAAAAGTAATGCCACAATAGTTCCATTAGCTATAACAGGTCATTATCATTTTAGAACGAAAGATTTAAAAATAATTTTTGGGGATCCTTTTAAAGTTACGGATGATTTAGAAGACGCTAATAATAAATTGTATAATACTATACTAGAATTAATAAAGGAGAATAAATAATGCACAATATTTATGTAAAAGATTTAATTGATTTATGTAAGGGAAAATTAATTCAAGGAAATTTGGATACGCCTTTAATTAATTTTTCCAAAGACACAAGAACGATTAAGCCCGAAGATATTTATGTAGGGATTAAAGGAGAAGTAATTAATGGCGATATTTTTTATAAAGAAGCTTTAGAAAAAGGATGTATTGGCTGTATTTTAAATAATGATGCTAATTTAGATGATGATGTTTTAGCTAAATATCCTGAAGCTTTTATCGTGTTAGTTGATGATACCCTTAAATGTTTACAAAAATTAGCATCTTATAAAAGAAGTTTATATGATATTCCCGTTATTGCTATCACTGGTAGTGTAGGTAAAACGAGTACTAAAGATATTATAGCTAGTGTTTTATCTAAAAAATATCGAGTATTAAAAACTCAAGGTAATTATAATAATGCTTTAGGGCTTCCACTAACTATTCTTTCCCTTAAAGATGAAGATTGTTTAGTTTTAGAAATGGGAATGAATTCTTTTGGTGAAATTCATACTTTATCAACTATAGCTAAACCAACGATTGGAATTATTACGGGAATAGGAACCGCTCACATTGGTAAACTAGGTTCTAGGGAAAACATTTTAAAAGCAAAATTAGAAATATTAGATGGCATGGATCACAAAATATTAATTATTAATAACGATAATGACTTATTACATGATTATTATTTAAATAAACAAAATGATATGGAATTTATTACTTATGGTATTAATAATAAATCAATGTATATGGCTTATAATATTGTCAATAATACTTTAGATAATATCTACGATATTAATATTCAAGATGAAACTTATAATGTTAAAATTAATACTCCGGGTAGTCACTTTGTTATTAATAGTTTAGCCGGTATTGCTATTGGACTATATTTTGATATTTCAATACCGGATATTATAGATGCTTTAAATAATATAGATTTAACTAAAAAAAGAATGGAAATTGAAACCATTAATGATATTATGCTGATTAATGATGCATATAATGCCTCACTTGATTCAATGGAAGCTGCTTTAAAATATTTAGGAAGTTTAAATAATACTAGAAAAATTGCTCTGTTAGGTGATATGTTAGAACTAGGAGAATTTAGTGAAGAATTGCATAGAAAAGTAGGGGCTGCTTGTTACAATAATAAAATAGATATTTTAGCCCTAATAGGAAATAATGCAAAATTTATTAAAGACGAAGCCATTAATCTTGGTTTTGATTCTGATAAAATTTATGAATTTAAGGATAATACAGAAGCTGTAAATAAATTATTAGATTTCTTAAAACCACATGATACGCTTTTAATCAAAGCTTCTTCGGGAATGAAATTTTATGAAATTTTTAATACAATAAAAGAAAAGATTCGTTAATTTGTTTGACGAATCTTTTCTTCTATCTCAATATCATTACTTAATCCTAAAATATAATCTGCAGACACACCTAAATATTCACATATTTTTGGTAGATAAGTAACAGGCATAATATTTATCCCTTTTTCATATCTAGCATATTGTTGTTGTTTAATACCTAAATATTCTGCTACTTCTCTTTGGGGTATATTTCTGCACTCTCGTACCCATTGAATTTTTTCATTGTAATACATAACATTCGCTCCAATATAAATGTATCACATTTAACAACTAATGTGTTGAGTTTTGAACATAAAGGTTGTAAACTTTAACATTTTGTTAATTTAGTTATACTTATTTTTTTAACTAATTCTTTTGTTTTTATGTTATTTTTAAATGCAATTCTTTCCATGCGACATTTACGATACCATTTAGCGATAGTACCATTTTGCATAAAACAAGGATTTTTTTTGATTTCTAAACTTAAAATAATATTCTTTTTATTATTTGGATTATTGTTTGATAGCTCATTATATAGATCATTTAAAAATGATTGAAATAAAGGATTTGAAGATAAATTTTCATCTTTAATAAAGCATTCAAGCATTGTGATGAATTCTATTATATCATCTATAGTAGGGGTTAAGTGATTAATTAACCAATCATGTTGATTATAAAAGAATTTTCTTAAATAATCTCTGTCTTGTGAACTTATTTCAATATCTTGACTCATTATCATTCCTCCTTTATTTATTTCTAAAATAAAACTCGGCGATGAACCGAGCTTAAATCTTTTTTGGTGACCCGTACGGGATTTGAACCCATGTATGCATGCGTGAAAGGCATGTGTGTTCAACCACTTCACCAACGGGCCGTGAAATAAAAAAATTAAAATGGTGGGCCTGGGGGGACTTGAACCTCCGACCTCACGCTTATCAGGCGTGCGCTCTAACCAGCTGAGCTACAAGCCCATTTTAACATGAAATTAAAAATTTTATGTTACCGCCACGTACTTGTTAAGTATATAATAAATATAGGAAAAAAGCAAGATGTTTTTGTGAAAAATAGTTTAAAAATGTCAGAAAACGAAAAAAGAGTAGTATTTAAAATGATAAAAAATGATTTATATGATAATTTATGTTAGCTTTTTCATTAATTTACATAAAGGTATATACATGTTATAATTACAAAAGAAGGTGTGATATGAAAAAATTTATTAAATGCTTATTAATTTTAGGAATTATTGCTTTAGGAGTTTTTCTTTATTTTACTTTTAAAAATAATAAACTTAAAGCTAATATTGAGGAAATAAAAAAAGGATGGTATGTTGAAATTACTTATCAAACGCCAATTAACGTTCGTTTAGAACCTAATGAAAGTGCTAAAGCAGTGGGTAAAGTTAACAAAGGAGAAATATATAGGGCTTTAGATGTTGATACTAAAAGCAGTGATATATATTTTTGGTATAAAATTGATTACAATGGTGAAGAAGGTTGGATTGCATCTGTAAGAAAAAATCCTTGGGTTGAAGATCATAATAATCCAATAGATATTTTAACACCCAAGATTACTTTTGCCGAAGATGAAGTTAATTTTAGAAGTATTAATGATATTAATTATAAACATTTAACTATTACGGAAGATAGCACTGATTATACTATTACACATACAGTTTATCATGAAGTAGTAAAAGAGAGGAATATTGATCAATATTGGATAAAATACACTATTACAGATAAGTCAGGCAAATCATCATCAAAAACACAAAAAATTATTTTTGAAATTGCACCCGAAGAATCGGATGTAGTTGATTTTTCAGAATACAAAAGATAAAGAAAAAGAAGTTCAATGTGAAGTGTACCCAATGAAGTAGACAAAGAAAAAAAAGAGAATGGTAACTTCAATAGAAATAATATAAACTGATATTC
>CANQGF010000054.1 GCA_947601485.1 uncultured Bacilli bacterium | reverse complement strand
TTATAGTATTTTTGACTTCTTTGAATTATATAAAGATTATAACTATCAACCCCCAAAATTTACAACATAGCGAAAAAGACTAAAAATGGCGCTTTTGATGAAAGAATACTACTTGAAAAAGTAATTGAAAAAGATTAAGTATATTTTTTAAAATTTATGACATCTTATTTTTAGGAGTTATTTTATGAATTATGATGTTTTTTATGAAATATTAGATTATAACAAATTACATGATAGATTAGATAAGATTGTTCATAATCCAAATAATAAATTTAAAGTAGAAGAGTGTGATGATCTTGGAGAAAGCTCATGTGGCTTTCCCCTTAAACATTACAAAATAGGGAAAGGTAAGAAGCATATTATTTATTTTGCTGGCTGTCATGGTAATGAGATTATTGGTGTTGATTTCATTACTACTTTAATGCATAATTTAGCTTTGGGAAAAGGTTTATTTAAAAATTTTAAAGAAGATGAATATACAATAGATTTTATTCCCATTCTAAATCCAGAAGGTTTTTACACAACAACCTATGCTTTAAAAAGTATTCTTAATTCTTCTTGTAAAGATTTAGAAAAATATTGTCATGATTATTTTTTAGCCTATAAAGAAGATGATTTAAATGTTAAAAATATAAATGATTTGTTAAAAGATATATGTAAGGAATTAAATTATTTAGATAAAAGTGAAAAAATAATTAATAAATTTTGGCACTATTTTAAAAATTATGATTATTTAACTAAAAATAATATTTTAAATTATTTTAAATTATATAATGTTGATCATGATAAATTAAGAATGATATTGGATGATTTAATTATTAAATATTTTCCAAGTATGAATATACCTATTTTAAAAAAACATCAAATGATGCTTAATAATGTTAGTTTAAATGTTATTCCCTCTATTGATAAAAATCATCAAAAATTAATTGATAAATTAGCTAATATCTATAAAGAAAATTTGTTTCCTCTTAGTACTTTAGCTAATTTTTACGCTAATGGTAATGGAGTTAATTTAAATGATAATAATCCATATTATTATGATATTTTTAAAAATAGATTAGAAGAAGAGAAAGATATTTACGCTAAAGGAAGAGAAAACAATATTTTAATATCCGTTAAAAGTCCTATTGGAATGCCTAATTATGATATGACTAAACCTTTTGTTTATGAAAAAGAAAATGTGGCTCTTTTTAATTTTTTAACTAATCTTAAAAATAATAATGAATACTATCTTTTATTTAATTGTCATGGTACAGGAGGACTTTTATACGCTAGATGTATTAATAATGAAGAATTTAGTCAAAAGAATATTGAACTAGCTAACATTTATCTTGATAAAATAAAAGAGGTATATCAAAAATCAAATGAAGATACTATTTATAATATTATGCCTAAAGGTAATGTAATAACCGGAGTAGGAGATGTTTTAAGAGAAGAATATCCTTATGCCTTTTTGTTAGAATTATCTAAAATGGGAGGAAACCCAATCGGACCTTATGGCGATAAAAAAAATCATTATTTAACAATGGTTTCTAACATGGAAGCTCTAATGAGTATTTTGAAATAAGTTAAAAAATAATTGTATATAAAAAAATAATATGTTAAAATTATTTATAGGAAAACGTATATACGTTACCTAATTGGTGTAACTAACCCTTGGGTTAGTTTTTAATTTCTAGTATTAGCAGAGCCAATGCTAAAATTAAAACAATTAATAATAAAATGTCATCTCGACATTTCTTACTCATTGGCACCACCCGCCTTTCTATCCAAAACCTCCTTTAGTTTTTTCAAAAAAAGTTAGGTAACAATATATACATCTTCCATAACTATTTATTTAAACAACTTATTTTGTTTTTGTAAATAGTTTTTTCTTATATTTTTTTTAAAATTATCAATCTATTTACCAAATCTCTAGAGATTTGGTATCAATTTTGGTCATTACTCTTTCTTGCAAAAAGATATTTAGTAGAATATAATTAAATTGTGATAACAATGGATTTAGAAGAAATATTAATAAATGAAGATAAAATGACATATAAATGTTTTGATGAACTTAAAAGATTATTAAGAGAAGATGAAAATTTTAGAAATCTTATTATTAAAGGAATTAATGAAAATAAAGTTATGGGTTTTCCTAGTGAGCTTTGGGATAAAATTAAAAGTCAAAATATTCGGGGAATACCTTCTTTTGAAACTATTTTTAAAGAAGGCATTAATATTGGTGGATGTACTAAAGTATCTGAACAATTAAGTTATTCATTTCCTTATTGCTATTTATGTGGAGGTATTTTGCCTATTTTAATTGGGACTAAAAATTGTCCAAAAGGTGAGCATAGTTGGATTTCTTATGAAAGAAAAGTTATTGATACAACGCTTATGTTAATAATAAATGAAGATTATTCTAAAGAGTTAGGTTATAAAGAAAACTTTAGATATGATCCAAGTATTAATAGTTTTTATCTTACTACGAAAGAATTTACTAACGACCATAACTTAAGAAGAGGTTAGCATGAGTAGAAGAAAGAAAAAAAATACTCATGGTATGATTATTACTTTAGTAATTGTATTGTTAATTACTATCTACTATACTTTTGAAAGTGATATTAAAATTTTTATTTATAAAAAATTTTTTAATTATCCTACTTATGCCATTGGTACTATTCCAGATTATAATGGTAAAGATTATATTTATATAAATGATAATAAACCAAATTTTAGCGAAGAAGATATGAAAACAGAATCTTTTGAAAGTTATAGTAAATTAGATTTTTTAGGAAGATGTGGGGTAGCATTTGCTAATATTTCAAAAGATTTAATGCCTAAAGAAAAAAGAGATGATATAAGTAATGTGACACCTTCTGGTTTTATTCAAGCTTCATACGAGGAAGTTGAAGGAAAGTATTTATATAATCGTTGTCATTTAATTGGATTTCAATTAACTGGTGAAAATGATAATCCTAAAAATCTAATAACTTGTACTAGTCATATGAATCAAGATGTAATGGTAACATTTGAAAATAAAGTAGCTGACTATATTAAAAAGACTGGTAATCATGTTTTATATAGAGTAACACCTGTTTATGAAGAAGCTAATTTAGTTGCAACAGGTGTTCAGATAGAGGCTTTATCAGTTGAAGATAAAGGACTGGGTATTAAATTCAATGTTTTTATTTATAACGTTCAAAATAACATTAATATTAACTATAGTACTGGTGAAAGTGCTTTAGCATAAAAGAAAACAGAAAATCTATTTTCGATTTGGATTTTCTGTTTTCTTTTTGCTTGCTTTTTCAATAACTTCTTTATTCTCTTCAATATAATTATTAATTATATATTCGATTTCTTTATTAACGCTTCGTAAATTATTTTCAGCAATTTTTCTTAATTTTTCCATTTTGGATTCCATAATTCTTAAAGTAAATTTTATTTCATAATCCATATATATCAAACTCCTTTATGACGTCATTATTATACTAAATTTCCGTCACTATTATTAGATTCAAGATAACGTCACTTTGCCGTTGAAATTTTAAAAAACTTATGTTATATTATAATTGACGTTAGAATGACGTCATAGGAGATAAGTTTATGATTAAAAGGGATAAGTACGCCAAGATAAGCGTATTGTTGTTGATTGCCATGAGTGTTTTTATGGTAATTAATGGAAATAGGGGAAAAAAGGTTGTAAATAAGAATGAATTAACATTAGAAGAGCGACAGTTTGCAATATATAAAGACGATGGATCGGGTAATTATGCAATATCTAGCGATGCATCATTTCCCACTAAAGGTTACATTCTTAATATGGACAAAACTAAATGTTTTGATTCAAATAATAGTGATGTATCAAATAGTATAGTAAGTCAAAGTCTTGATGGCAAGATTACTTTGTCAGCGACTGTATCTACTTATTGTGATTTGTATTTTACAAAAGATAGTACAATACCAGTAGTAAAAAGTTTTAGTGTAACAGGAAAAGATGCAAATGGAGCTGATTTAACCAATGGCTATACATATAATAATGAAGTAACATATAAAGTAGAATGGTTAGATACTGATGTAACCCATTACTGTCTAACTACCAATCCAACAAGTTGTGATCAAACATGGATAGAAACAAATGGATTACAAAGTATAAGTGTAAGTAATAGTACATTTACAAGTACAGATGGAGCTCATACAATATATGTGTATTTAAAAGATAAAGCTCAAAATGTATCAAGTGCCACAGATATATCAAAGAAAACAATAACAGTAGATAGAACAGCACCAAGTACACCAACATTTTCTATAATGGGTAAAACAACTGGAGGATCTAATCTAAATGGAGATTATAGTCAAGTTGTTGGAGTAGGAACAACTTTAACTTGGAGTGGAGATGTCAAAGATTATTGTATAACAACGAGTGCAACATGTTCTTCAAATGAATGGAAGAATGCAACAACAACTCCAAGTATAACCTTACCAAGTAGTGAAGGAAATAAAACATATAATGCCTATGTAAGAGATAATGCGAATAATGTATCAGGGAAAGCAACTGATAGTATATTATTGGATTTAAATAATCCAAGTGTAAGTAAAGTAACATATAAAAGTAAAGATACAAGTAGTATAACAGTCAAAGTAGAAGGTACAGATGGAACAACAGGAAGTGGTATAACCAAATATGAATGCAAAGCCACAACCCAAGATACATGGTTTACCCAAGTTGGAGATACATGTAAAGTAACAGGACTTAATGATGGAACAGAGTATACTATAGAAGGAAGAGTAACAGATGCATCAGGAAGAGTATCAACAAATAGTGTAAGTACAACCCAAAGTACGGAGGCAGCTTATAGTTGTTCAGCTGGAGAAGAAATGATACAAGATGCTTCAAAAGGCTCGACATCGGAAGGATATATATGTAAAGCTAGTGCATCAAGTAAGGGATGGAGTAAAGAAGAAACTTACTGGACGTGTAGCACTACTGGGAGTACTCGATATGCTTCTCAGTCCAGCGCGGTGTCCGCTTGTCGGGGTGCGGTCAAGGGAAGTTGCTCGAGGGTGGGACACTCGGTATACCACCCGGTCAATTATTTATGGGGTAAAGCTTACGACACTTTCGAAGAAGCAAAACAAGATCGGTTGGATGCTGGATACGACAATCCAATGTGCCGCCGAAGAGGGTCGGGGGCTGGCTCGACGAGTTTATGGTGGTATCAATGTTCGATTTGGAACGATGGGTATAACGGGATAGAACTTGGTTACCCTGCAACACGTTATGATAGTTACGATGAATGCGCAAGCGCAGGCTGTTCATGGAGCAATTTTTCGAGGGAGTGGACTGACCCTTATTATTGTGATATGGAAGAAGAATATTACGAGGATGAAAGTGATTGCAGTAGTAGCTGCCAGAAGAATGGTTCCGTCAGTTCGTCGACTCTCACTTCATATTATTGCGACGTCTCAACTGATTGGTATGACTATTCTGGAGACGGAAGTTCCCTTCAATGCTATAGAGCAGCCTCTAAAGGTTAATAACTTGACAAGGAAAAGTCACTAAAACCAATATTAGACTTAATCCTTGAAAGGGTATATTTAATTATACCTTTTCTTTTTTGTTTGTTGAAGACTCAATAGTTATTAACAATACAGTTAGAACATATAATTTTTTAGGTGGATTATGAAAAAAATTATATTATTTTTAGTAGTATTATTAATACCAATTAAAATACAAGCAATTAGTGCTTCTTCTATAATAGCCATGGATTTAGATACGGGAAGAGTATTGTATGGTTATAATATTGATGAAGAAAGATTAATAGCAAGTACAACTAAAATAATGACAGCTTTAATAGCTATTGAAAAAGGAGATTTAGATGAAGTAATAAAAGTTAGTGATGTAATAAATAAAGCTTATGGAAGTGCTATTTATATAGAAGTAGGAGAAGAAATAACTTTAAAAGATTTAATATATGGCTTAATGCTTAGAAGTGGAAATGATGCAGCATTAGCTATAGCAGAGGCAGTAGCGGGATCTAAAGAAGAATTTGTTTATTTAATGAATGGTTATGCTAGTAATTTAGGTATGAAACATACTAAATTTTATAATCCTCATGGTTTAGAAGAAGATAATGGAGTAGGTAATACATCATCTGTTTATGATATGGCATTGCTTACTAAATATGCCATGGAAAATCCTACTTTTAGAGAAATATTTAAAGCGAAAGAACATACAGTTAAAACCAACTTTAAGACTTATGTATGGCATAATAAAAATAAATTATTAAGTTTAGATTATATAACAGGAGGTAAAACAGGTTTTACCGAAAAAGCTAGAAGAACTTTAGTTACAACAGGTAGTAAAGATAATATTAATTTAGTTGTTGTTACCCTAAATGATCCGAATGACTGGGGCGATCATAAAGAAGTATATAATAATATATTTAATAGTTATAAAAGTTATCAAATATTAAATAAAGATAATTTTAAAATAAAAGAAGATGATTATTATAAAAATGATACATTATATATAAATAATGATTATTATTTAACATTAACAAAAAAAGAAATAGATAGTGTATCGATTGAGTATAGTTTAACAAAAAATAGTGATTATGGTGATAATTCTTTAGTGGGATATGCTTTAGTTAAAATTAATAATAAAATTTATCATAAAGAACCAATTTATGTAAAAAAAGAAGTGAAAGTAGAAAAATTATCTTGGTGGCAAAAGATAAAAAGGTGGTTTAGTAAATGGTAAATTATATTTGGGCTTTTTTAATTATAATTGGTGTAATTTATTCATTTATTACAGGTAATATTAATACTTTAAATGAAAGTATTTTAACTAATGCTAATGAAGCTTTAGATTTAATTTTAAATTTATTACCTGTAATTGTTCTTTGGACGGGTATTTTGAAAATAGCGGAAGAAAGTGGATTGCTTCAAAAATTTGCTAAACTTTTAATGCCTCTTTTACATAAATTATTTCCTGATGTTCCAAAGGATAATAAAGCTTTAGGTTATATTTCTTCAAATATTGCAGCCAATATGTTAGGACTTGGAAGTGCAGCCACCCCAGCTGGCTTAAAAGCAATGAATGAACTTCAAAAAATAAATCAAAACAAAGATACCGCTACAAACCCGATGATAACTTTTTTAATATTAAATACTGCCGGTGTTACTTTAATACCCACCACTATTTTAGCTTTAAGAATGGCTTATAAATCATCTTCACCAGGTGAAATTATTTTACCTGCTATAATTGCTACAGCTTGTTCATCAGTAGCGGGTTTGATTTTAGATTATTTTATTAGAAAGAGAGGAAAAAAATGGAAATAATTTCAAAAATCATTTTGCCTCTTTTTGTTGTTATCATTATCTTTTATGGTGTTAAAAGTAAGATAAATGTTTATGATGTTTTTTTAGAGGGTGCTAAAGATGGATTAATAACTGTTTTTAATATTTTTCCTTCAATAATAGCAATGATTTTTGCTATCAATATATTTTTAGATAGTAATGTTTTAGGTTTTTTAATAAGTAAATTAAATAACTTTTTAGGTGGGGTTAGTTTACCTTTAGAAATTATTCCTATGGCTATATTAAGACCTATATCTGGTACAGCTTCCCTTGCTATTATGAATGATATCTTTAAAGTATTTGGTCCCGATTCTTATATTGGTAGATTAGCCTCAATTTTACAAGGATGTACTGATACGACAGTTTATGTTATTGCTCTTTATTTTGGCTCCATCAAAATTACTAAAATAAGACATGCTTTATGGGGTGGTCTTTTTGCTGATTTAGTAGGCATAGTGGCAGCTTTAATACTTACATATTTATTTTTTGGCTAGGAAGTGATAATTATAAAAAAAGCTTGGAGTGATTTAAAAAGTTTAGTCATGATTGGTTTATTAATTTTATTATTTATTATTGTTATTGGTAATTTATGTGGTTTAGTTATCGATGATAATGTGTTAATATTAGTAACCAATCTAATGACTGCTGTATTTACTTATTATTTTACTAAAACGGATATTGAAGATAAATAATAAAATATGTTATACTCTATTTAGTGATTAACATATGAAAGATAATTTAAAATTATATAATTTATTTTATATATTTATTATTGGTAGTGTTTGTGGATGGTTTATTGAAGGATTATGGACTTTAATTAAAAAGGGTGTTATTATCAATCATTCTTGTGTTGTCATTGGACCATTCAATATGATTTATGGTTTATGTGCTATTTTGTTATCTTTACTTTTATATAAATTTAAAGATTCATCACTTTGGAAAATATTTATAATTAGTTTTATTGGTTGTTCTGCTTTAGAATATTTAATGAGTTATTTAATGGAACTATCTTTTGGTTTTACAGCTTGGGATTATTCTCAAAAATTTTTAAATATCAATGGTAGAATTAGTTTATTTTATTCTATAATGTGGGGATTTTTAGGTATTGTTTGGATTAAATATTTATATCCTAAAATAAGTAAATTATTAGATAAAATGAATCATAAAATAGGGACTATATTTATAATTATTTTAGTTGTCTTTTTACTATTTGATGGTATTTTAACAATTAATGCGATGGATAGAGCTAGAGATTATGATAAAGGAATACCTCCCCAAAATAGTTATGAAAAGTTTTTAGATAAAACTTTTGATAGTAAATATTTAAAAAATATGTTTAATAATAATTGGTAAATAAAAAAAGAAAGCAAATCTTTCTTTTAGACAAACATTTTAGCTCTAGTTCTTCCTTTTCCTAAAGTAGTCATATCAATATTTTGCATATTTTCACTTAAATCAGTTCTTTCAATATTAAACCAACTTAATAAGAAGTTAACCATTAATTTATATTTTTGAATAGCTAAATTATAATTTTTATTTCTAATATTTTCAATAAGAGGAAATAAATAATTATATAATACTGATAAACTTAAACGATGATCTTTATCTTCTAGTTGAATTTTTTGACTAATTTCAGGTCCATAAACATCATATTCTACTAATAAATTTAAGTATTCTTTATGAGTTTTTAAAAAGTTTTCTCTAAATTCTCTTAAAGTATTTAATAATTCACAATCATCACTATATCCTAATAAATGACATATAATTGCTGTAATAGGGCAACCAGATGGCGTATAACCTTCATTTGGTTTTTTACCTTTTTCTGGATCATAGTAAAAGTCGTAGTTGCAAGCGCGTTCTGTAAGTTCACGATAACCATGACCGGCAGTACACCAATATCGATCAACAGATGAATATTTTTCTTTATTGGATAGATCTAATTTAGCACATTCTCCACAAATGTTAGCCATAAATTCCCCTCCTTTTGGGTGATAATTATTATAAACTTTTTTCATTTTTTGTCAATAATATTAAAATATATGCTAAATTAGACAAAATTATGTTAAAAGGTTTAACAATGGATAAGAATGAAATCCTAGAATTAAAAAATATTTTGAATAACATAAGTTTTGAGTAGAGTTTATATCTACTCTTTTTTAATGAGATAAATAAAAAATTGATACTTTTTAGGCATCAATTTAAAATAATTTATTTAAAGATTTTAGTATATCTTCTTTAAATTCTTCACATTCCTTTTTGTCTTCCCAAATTTCTTTAGGAATACCTTTTTCATAAATACCACAAATATTATCAGTGATATAATCATGCTGCGTACATAATTTATAATAAAAGCATTTTTCACATTGATTCATTGGTGAAATATGTTCTAAATAATTATTGATATATAAATCACAGTCATCTACTTCAATTTTTTCATCAATACACTTTTTAAGAATTTTAATTTTGTCTTCTTCTGTTATATCAACCCAGTTAAATATATTTGGAAATTCATTAAATATTTTAAAATATTCCATTTCTAAATCTTCCAACATTTTAA
>CANQGF010000053.1 GCA_947601485.1 uncultured Bacilli bacterium | reverse complement strand
TAAGTTTTAGCAGATGCAACTCCACCAGTCATTTTTAAAAATTGTTTAAAAAAATCATATTTAATTTCAACGAAATCGTGAATTTCTTCCCAAGAGTTTTGATCAGCTAAAATAGCAATAAAAGCAGTAATCACAATATCCCAAATCTTATAAACCCGTTTTCCTTTTTGTCTAGAATCATATAAGGATTTTAAACTTTCTTTAAATTCAATAATATTATTTTTGTCAAAATCATCAATATTGATTTCGAATTTTTTAAGTCGTTCTCTAACCATTTTTCTAGTAATTCCAGTAGTCATTATTTTATCACCTAAAATAAGAATACATTATTTACATTATTTTTACTATATCTTAGTCGTCTTTTTTAATAATTTTTATATATATTTTCTCTTTTTCTCTGATTTTATCTATTTGTCAATATTTTTTAGTTAGTTTTTCATGTCTTTATCCTGAGAAGTAGAGAATAATTCTTTACTTTTTTTAAGTTATGCTTTATAATTTTTTAGTAGAAAAAGGAAGTGTTATTAATGGAATTAAAAGGTTCAAAAACTGAAAGTAATTTAATGGCAGCATTTGCTGGTGAAAGCCAAGCTAGAAACAAATATACTTATTATGCTAGTAAAGCAAGAAAAGATGGTTATGAACAAATTGCTGCTATCTTTGAAGAAACTGCTAATAATGAGAAAGAACATGCTAAATTATGGTTTAAAGAATTACATGGTGGAGATGTTCCTGATACTCATACTAATTTAGAAGATGCTGCTGCTGGTGAAAATTATGAATGGACAGATATGTATGCAACATTTGCTAAAGAAGCAAAAGAAGAAGGTTTTGACCGTATAGCTTATCTTTTTGAAGAAGTTGGTAAAATTGAAAAAGAACATGAAGAAAGATATAGAAAATTAATTTCTAATATTGATGAAGGATTAGTATTCTCTAGTGAAGATGATCGTATTTGGATCTGTCGTAACTGTGGACATATAGTTATTGGTAAAAAAGCTCCAGAAGTATGTCCTGTATGTAAACATGCTCAAAGTTTCTTTGAAAGAAAAGCTGAAAATTATTAATATTTAAAAACATAATGATTTAATCAAAGTAGATTTATTAATTCTTAAAAAGAGAATAAATATATTAGGTGTAAATATTTATAGATAAATAATAAATTGAATTTCAATTAAGGAGTGTTTTTGAGTAATTCACATTACGAATTATTAAGTGTATGATTAATCATAAATAAAGGTGGTACCGCGGGGAAACTCGTCCTTTACCAAATTTATTTATGATTTTTTTAAAATAAAGGAGGATATTTATGTATAATGAAGAAATAAGCAAAATTAAAAAAGAATTAGAAACAGTATTTAATGATATTAATACTAAAGAAGCTTTAGAAAATATTAGACAAGAATATATGGGAAAAAATGGCTCAATTACAGAACTTGGAAGTAAAATTAGAGAAGTAGCTAATGAAGATAAAAAAGCATTTGGCATGAGTGTTAATGAACTTAAGAATATTTTTAATGAAAATTATGAAAAGATAAGTGAGGCTTTAGAAGAACAAGAGATTAATGAAAAATTAAATAAAGAAGCTATCGATGTAAGCCTACCTGGTACTAAAATAGAAGTAGGAAGTGCTCATCCATTAGAAAGAATTATTGAAAGTTTAGAAAATCTTTTAATGAGTATGGGTTATGATGTTGTAGAAGGTCCAGAAGTAGAAAAAGATTTATATAATTTTGAACTTTTAAATTTACCTAAAGGTCATCCCGCAAGAGATGCCCAAGATACTTTCTATATAAAAGGTGATGAATATTTACTTAGAAGTCAAACTAGTCCTGTTCAAGTAAGAGAAATGCTTAGATGTGAAGGCAAGGAACCAATTAGAATTATTTGCCCTGGTAAAACTTATAGAAGAGATGAAGATGACGCTACCCATTCACATGAGTTTACCCAAATGGAAGGATTACTTGTTGATAAAAATATTACTTTAGGGGATTTAAAAGGAACTTTTGAAGAGGTTGCTAAAATGTTATTTGGAGAATCGCGTGAGACAAGATTTAGACCATCATTTTATCCTTTTACAGAGCCTAGTGTCGAAATGGATATCAGTTGTTTTAATTGTAATGGTAAGGGTTGTAGTCTTTGTAAAGGTACAGGTTGGATTACAGTTGGAGGAGCTGGGATGGTAAATCCGATTGTTCTTAAAAATTGTGGTTATGATCCTAGTATTTGGAATGGCTTTGCCTTTGGTTTTGGTCTTGAAAGACTAGCTATGCTTAAATATGGTATCAGTGATATTAGAACATTCTATGTTAACCATGATATTAGAACTTTAAAAGAGTTTGATAGAAGGGAGTATTAAAATGGCAATTAGTTTAAATTGGATCAATGATTATGTTTCCGTTAAAGATGAAGATAAAGTTGCTTTAGCAAATAAAATTACTAAATCAGGTATTAATGTTGAAAAAGTAACAACTACTAAAATTGATAATTTAGTGGTTGGTGAAGTTATAGAATGCATCCCACATCCAGATAGTGATCACTTGCATGTTTGCAAAGTAAATGTAGGTAGTGAAACCTTACAAATTGTATGTGGAGCACCAAATGTAAGAAGTGGTATAAAAGTTATTGTGGCCCTTCCTGGGTGTATTCTTCCGGACGGTGATAAAACTTTTGAAATTAAAAAAAGCACTATTAGAGGGTTAGAATCAAATGGCATGCTTTGTGCTTTATTTGAACTTGGTTTAGAAGAAAAAACGGAAGAAACTTATAGTAAAGGTATTTGTGAACTTGATAGTAATGCTCCCCTTGGCGTAAATGCCCTAGAATATTTAGGCATATCAGATACTACTTATGAACTTGATTTAAATCCTAATCGTACAGATTGCAATAACCATATTCCTTTTGCTTATGAAGTAGCAGCGGTCCTTAAAAAACAAGTAACAATGCCTGATGTAAGTTTTAAAGAATTAGATGAGGCGATTGATGGTCAAGTAACTTTGGATGTAACAACCCCAAATGTATATATGTATAATTTAATGATTGCCAAAGATGTTAAAATTAAAGAATCTCCAGAATTTATTAAACATCGTCTTGAAGTAGCGGGAGTAAGAAGTATTAATAATGTTGTCGATATTTCTAATTATGTTATGCTTGAATATGGTCAACCTCTTCATTTCTTTGATAAAGATGTAGTTGGTGATAAAATAGTTGTTCGTATGGCTAAAGATGGCGAAAAAATAATTACTTTAGATAAAGAAGAAAGAGATTTAATTAAAGATGATATTTTAATTACTGATGGTAATACTCCTTTATGTGTTGCTGGTGTTATGGGTGGTCTTAACTCTGGAATATCAGAAAATACTAAAAATATTTTAATTGAATCAGCAATGTTTAATCCATATAATATAAGATATACTTCAATAAGATTAGGACTTCGTAGTGAAGCAAGTCTTCGTTTTGAAAAACCACTTAATTATGAATACTGTCTTCTTGCTTTAAAAAGAGCTTGTCATTTGTTAGAAAAATATGCTGATGCTAAAATAGTAAAAGGTAGCGTCTCTTATGATAAAGTAGATAAAACACCAAAAGTTATTAAAGTAACTTTAAAAGATTTTAACTCTATTTTAGGAATGAAAGTAGAAGATAATGATGTAAAAGATACTCTTACTAATTTAGGTTTTACTTATCATGAAAAAAATGGTGAATATGAAGTAGAAGTATCTAATAGAAGACAAGATATTTATCCACAAAAAGAGGATATTATTGAAGAAGTAGGAAGATTAATGGGCTATGATAATATTAAACCAACACTACCTCTTATTAGAACGAAAAAAGGTGTTTATAGAGATAATATTAAATTTAGAAAAATTGTTTCTAAAAGAATGCGAACTTTAGGGTTTAATGAAATTAGAACATATACTTTAGTTAGCGAAGAAGACGCAAGTAGATATAGTTATAAATTTAATACTCCAATTAAATTATTAAAACCAATGTTAAAAGAAAGAAGTATTATAAGACAAAGTTTACTTAATTCTATAATGGAAGTAGTAAATTATAATTTAAATAAAAAGAATAAAGATATTTATTTATATGAAATAGCTAATGTTTATAGTGAAGTAGATAATGAATATGTAGAAGATACTAAACTTTCATTTGTAATGACTGGTAAATATTTATCTAATACTTGGAATAGTTTAAATTATAATACGGATTTTTACTTAATTAAGGGAGTAGTAGAAAATTTACTTGATTATTTAGGTTTAACTAATCGTTACTCTTTAAAATTAAGTGATAATTTACCTAAAGAAATTCATCCTAAAATTAATAGTGAAATTATTGTTGATGGTGCCTCTGTTGGTTATTTTGGTAAACTACATCCAAATGTTACTAAAGAAGATGTTTATGTTTGCGAAATTTCTTTAACTAGTTTATTTACGCATAAAACTAATGATATTAAATATAGTGAACTTAATAAATATCCAACTATTGAAAAAGATGTAGCTTTTGTAGTAGATAAATCTGTATTAGCTGAAGATTTAGTTAAAGATATTAAAGCTTGTGGTGGCAAACTTCTTACTAATATTAAAATATTTGATGTTTATACGGGTGATAAAATAGATGAATTTAAAAAGTCTATTGCGTATAATTTAACATTTGAAGATAAAACGAGAACTTTAACCGAAGAAGAAGTAATGACTATATTTAATAAAATAATTGATAATATTTGTCATAAATATAACGCCACGATTAGAGATAAGTAGGAGGGTTTATGGAAGATAAAAAAATTAAACGACCAAACATTGATTATAGTAGACTTAAATATAGGCCTCAACATTTAACCATCGGTACAAGTGAAAAAAATAGTTTTTATTTGCAAAAGTCTAAATATACCCCAGGAATGTACCGAGCATACTATGAGTATGATACTTTTGGATCTCCAATTTCCATTGTGGGTACTAGAGAAGAAGTAGAGCAAGAAAAACCTATGAGTAGAACGTTAACAAAAAATAATAAAAAAGACTGATTATCTAACCAATAATCAGCCTTTTTCTTGTTTTTAAATAATTTTAATATCTCTTGAAAAAATATTTATAACTACACTTTATTATGTGGTTTAAAAATTATTTTCTATTAATATTTAAATTATTATTTTCAACATCATTTAAATTTAATATTTTCTTTTCTTTTTTGCATAATTCAATATATTGATAATATTGATTGATTAGCAAGCCTTTGACATAGTCTTTGCTTTTATATCTACCAATTTTATTCATATTAAATGTTTCTATATTGATTAATTCTATATCACTTAAGAATTCTAAATGACCATTATGTAAGCAAAGAATAACATTATTAAATCTATATAAACCAATAAATTCTTCATTATTATACACAAATTTAAGAAATAAAGCACTAGCATTATCCATAAATGCATCTAATGACATTTTATTACCATCAACATTGGTGTCTTTATAAACAACGTTTTCATTATTAATATGTAATAATACATATTCTTCATTATCAATTTTAACTTGTATTTCAGGAATTTCTACTGAATTACATAAATAAATTTCAACATTTTTAAGAGTCATAATATTATTTACTACTTTATCAAATATTCTTACGTCTTCTTCATAATTGGTAAAATCAATTTTATTTAGAAAGCGAAGACTTTCAATATTAATGTTATGGTCTTTAGCAAGAAAGTTTTTAATTTTGTGGTATAGTTTAGTTATTTGTGATTTGAAATTTGGATCATCTGAGCGATTTAAGGCAGCGTGATATCTACTTGTTAAACCATTTGTAATGTTTAATATTTCTTCATAATATTCATCTAATTCTAAATAATGTTTAACATCATCCTTTAATTCTTGATAATAAATAGGAAATAAATAATCAGTAAGTGATTTCTTTAAATTTTCTAAATCAAAAGGTAGATGTCTTTCATATATTAAACTTAATAAATTTAAGTAAAGTGGTTTACTAAATGATATTCTTTTAAATAATATTTCAATATCCATTTTAAGTTTATCTAAATAATACTTCTCATTAGTTTTGTAATCATAAAGGCTTGAATCGATATTTAAAATATTTTCAACGGCTTCATTTCTTAAATTTTCGATTTCGCTCTTTAAATCTTTATAGTATTTATTAGATTTAAAAGGTGTGATAATATCATCAACTTCTTTTGCATAAAGAACTTTTATACTTTCTTCCTTGATGTTTTCTAATTTTTCATAAAATTCATCCAATGATAAATTAGTATCAATTTCAAATTCAAAACTTTTAGGTATAAGATATCTATTAAAATAAATTTTTTTAAATGTATTATACCAGACTTTTAGTTCTTTTTTATAGCGAGCAAAGAAATTATCGACTAAATCGATACATTCAGCATTAGCTATATATGCTCTGTATTTAGTTACAAATGATTCAAAATTAAAGATAGATCCCATAAACTCATTTCTAATTTTATGGTTTATATATCTATTTTTTTCAATAATGTTTAATATCTTTTCTTTATGTTCTTTTAAACCAATGTTGTTATTTCTATTTTGATAAGTAGTATAACTAGAATAACTTGGTCTATATTGAGTTGATTTTCTCTCTTTTAAGTTTTTACTCAAAATATCTCTAGCTTCATTTATTTTCTTTAACATTTCAGCAGATGATGTTTGTTCTTCTGCTGGTTTATTAGCTAAAGTATCTGGATGATATTTTTTGGCCAAAGTATAATACTTTTTATCTAATTCTTCTTTTGTGTAATTACTATTTAATTCAAATATATTTAAAGCCTCATAAAAATTCATTGTATTTTCCCCCTTTTTTTATAAACGATTGTTACTTTACCATAAAAAAGGCATAATGTCAATGGCCTTTTTGGAGTAGAAGTCTTTTAAAAGCCCTAAAAAAGGCACTGCCGTTCAAAAAAAAGAAAAGTTTTTCCTTTTCTTTTTAAGTATTTAATTTCTAAATCTTATTATTTCTTTAATTTTTTATTATTGATTTTAAATTTTTCAATTTCGCTATAGCAACCATTAATAAGTAGGCTTTTAACATAGTCTTTACTTTGAAACATACTAAATTTGTGATCTGGGTACCATTCAATATTGGTTATCGTCGGATAGTTTAAAAATTGTAAATGACCTTTATAGATACATAGAAGTAAACCATTATAACTATAAAGTCCAATACAAAGTTCGCTATTCCAATCAAAGGTTATGAAGTCTTTATGTGCTTCAGTCATAAATTCATCTAAAGAAACAAAATTATCTATATTATTATAAGTTTCAAATATTACGTTTTCACCATTATTTGATAACATATCATATTCTTCGCCATCAATTTTAATATGTTTAGAAGCTATGGTATTTGGTTCTAATTCATTTATATAGATCTCAATTTTTTTATTAGTAATTAAATTATTATCAATCATATCATGAATTTTTAAAACTTCTTCATAATTATTAAAATCAATTTCATTAAGAAGCTTAAGGCTTTGAAAACTAACATCTTTTTGCGTTCTTAAATAGTGTACAATAGATTTATAGAAAAAATACAACTCTCTTTTTTCTTCTTGATTCTTTAGATTTTTTACAGCTTCATTATATTTTTGGGTTAAATTATTTTCAATATCGCCAATTTCTCCCTCGTGACTTTGGTAATCCAATAAATTATTAACATCTAACTTTAATTGGATATAATAAAGATAAAATAAAGGATCACATATATTTTCTCTAAAATTTTCTATTCTTCTTTGAAAAGGTAAATTATTGCTACTTATTATTTCTTCTAATTCTGTATATAATGCTATATTAGTAGAATAATATTTAAATAAATTATTAAGATTATTTCTTAAGCATTGATAATAATAATCTTTTTTATTATAAATATTACAAACATTTTTAATTGTTTCTTCTCTTAATTTTTCAATATCTTTTTTTGCTACTTCATAATCGGTATAAAGTTTATAAGGATTTATTATATCATCTATTTCTTTTATAACATTATCATAACTACGTTTAAAGTTTGTCAAAGATTTATAAAATTCATCAAAGGATAAATTTTCATTAATTGTAAAACTAATATTTTTAGGTATACTGTATGTTTTAAAATAAGAATCTTTTAATATAATATACCAATTTTTAACTCTTTTTTTAAATTCACTAAACAGTCTATCAATCTCCTCTTTTGTTGCGGCATAAATAATATCAAGTGTAAAATTTTTAAAAAATAATTTAAAAGCGGAAGCATCATTAATAAATTCCTTTTTACCATCAATATTAACGAAATTATAATTTTGGATAATGTTTATTATACTGTTTCTATAATAATATATAAAATCATATCCTTTATTATCCCTAGTTTGCTTATAAGTATAACTTCTTTGGCTATTGGAAAAACTACTTTTTCTATCTTTTTTTAAAGTTTCGTAAGCTAAATTAATACCTTTCATTTTTTCAGAAGCAGCTTTTATTTCTTCTGCCGATTTATTAATTAAAACATCTGGATGATATTTTTTGGCTAAAGCATGATACTTCTTATTTAGTTCTTCTTCCGTATAACCACTATCTATATCCAGTATTTTTAAGGCTTCATAAAAATTCATAATGTTTTCCTCCTTTTTTAGCAACCGTTTTTTATTGATGGCTACAAAATATGCTTTGTATCATCAAAATCATAATCAGTTTTTTATCTTATTATTTTTTTAAAATTATTATTTTTAAATTTTTCAATATCTTGGTAATATTCATTAATAAGTAAATTTTTAACAAAATCTTTGCTTTGAAATCTACTAAACTCACTTGATTTTGGATGGCCTATATTATATAGCATAAAATTATGTAAAAATTCTAAATGTCCTTTATAAAAACATAAAACTAAATTATCTAAACGATAAAGACTAATACACGGTTCCCCGTTTAAATCAAATGTTAAGAAGAATTCACTAGCTTTTTTCATAAATTTCTCTAAAGAAATAAAATCACTACTTGTATTATTACAAAATTCATAAATTACTTTTTCACCATTAAAGGTAAAAATATCATATTCTTCATTATCAATTTTAATGTGTTTAGAAGATAATAATTCTGTCCCACTTTGATTTATGTAAATTTCAACATTTTTATCAGTGATTAAATTTTTACTAACTTTTTCATAAATATTTAAATCTTCTTCATAATTAATAAAATTAATTTTATTAAGAAGTCTAAGGCTTTCAAATTTAACATACTTTTTATTTCTTAAAAAGTTAATAATGATAGATTCATAAAAATAATCTAAATTATTTTCATAAACTTTATCTTTTATATTTTTTTTGGCTTCATTATATCTAATAGTTAAATTCTTTTCAATTTCTTGTATTTCTTCATCATTATTGACTATACCTAATAAATTGGTAATATCTAATTTTAATTCATAATAATAGATAAAAAATAAAGGACTACATAAATATTTTTTTAAATCATCATGTATTTGGAATGGTAAATTATTTTTATTAATTAATTCTTGTAATTCTAAATAGAGTGGTTTATTAAAAGATGATCTTTTAATTAAATTTTTAATACCATTTTCTAAATCATTTAAATAATAAATTTTATTTATTTTATAATTATATAATTCATAGTCAAGATGTAAAATATTTTCAATCGTTTCTTCTCTTAATTTTTCTACTTCATCTTTTATATCTTCAAAATAAGCTTGGGATTTATATAATGAAATAATATTGTCAACTTCTTTTATAATATTATTGTAAAAATGGTTATAGTCTTTTAAGAGTTTATAAAATCCATTGATTGATAAATTAGTATCAATAATAAAATGAGCAGTTAAAGGTATGTTATATCTATTAAAGTAAATAGTCTTAAATCTATCATACCATTTTTTTAATTCTTTTTTATAATCTTTAAAGGTAATATCTACTAAATCTTTACTATCAGCATTTGTAATGTATACTATATATTTATTTACAAATATATTAAAATTATCGATAATTCCCATAAATTCATTACTTATATCACGTTCTACATATTTATTTTTTTCAATAGTTGTGTTAAACATAATGACTGATAAATAAAAAAATGATATAATAAAAATAGCCAAACAAAAGATAAAGGAGG
>CANQGF010000052.1 GCA_947601485.1 uncultured Bacilli bacterium | reverse complement strand
CAGCTTTAAGGAGTGAAAATTTTTCGCAATCACTAAATTTGATATAATAAAGAAAAGGTGGTTGATTAATTTGATGACAAGAAAAGAAAAAAGAGAATTAAAGAAAGATAAGTCGTTGGTCTGTGCTTTGTATAATATTATTGATAAGTACTTACCACGACTTTTTATTATGTTTGATAATCTAACCGATGATAGACAACAAGGTAAAATTACTTATAGTATGAAAGCTATTTGTGTTACTCGGCTTTTTGCTCTTTTATGTGGTTTAACTTCTATGAACTCCATGACTAATAAATTTAATAATGATAATTCTATTAATAATTTATCTAAAATTATTAATGAAGAATTATCTGATTTACCTCATTATGATACTATTAATGATGTTTTTGATGATTTAAATATTGATGAGTTAAGAAAAATTCAAAAGTATATTGTTTATGCTTTAATTCGTTCTAAAATGTTTGATAAATTTAGATACAATGGTAAATTTCAAATTCTTGTTGATGGCACTGGTCTTATTACTTTTAATTATAAACACTGTGATCATTGCATTGTTAAACAACATAAAGATGGTACTAAAACTTATGAGCATAATGTTTTAGAAGCTAAACTTGTTTTTGATTCTTTTGTTATTTCTCTTGATTCTGAATTTATTGAAAATCCTGACCCTTCTGTTATTAACTTAAAAAAACAAGATTGTGAAATGAATGCTTTTAAAAGAATGGCACCAAGAATCAAAAAGAATTTTCCTAAATTAAAATTTATTATTACGGCTGATGCTTTATATGCTTCTGGTCCTTTTATTAAACTTTGCTTAGATAATAATTGGGATTATATCTTTCGTTTAAAATCTGATAAATTAAAAACAGTTAATCAAGATTTTGATGGTATCATTTCTATTGATAAAGGTTCTAATCTTGATAATTACTATTTAGTTAATGATTATAAATTTAACAAATATGTTTTTAATATTGTTAGATATATTGAAAAAGCTCCACCTAATGAGAAAGATAAAATTTTTACTTATATCACTAATATTCCTATTGATGATACTAATATTAAAGAAATTGTTCTATTAGGTCGAAGACGTTGGAAAATTGAAAATCAAGGTTTTAATAATCAAAAAAATATTTATTTTGATATTACTCATATGTGTTCTTTAAACTATAATGCTATGAAAGCTCATTATTTCTTCTTCCAATTTGCTCATACTATTAGGCAATTGTTGGATTTAGGGTCTAAGGTTGCCCAATTTCTTCAGGGCAAAATAAAAGAAATAAGTTTCACGATTATTAACGAACTTATTTCTAATCCTATCAACCTTGTAGAAAGCAAAAACTTTCAACTAAGATTTGACACCTTAATTATATGATATTTTTTCAGTTTTGAAAATAACTTTTATTCTGGTTTTGGGTGGTTTTACAGATTTTCTTTCATTTGTCTTTATTTTGTTATTTTGCGAAAAAGTTTTTTTATTTTTATTTTCTTTTTTTTATTTCACCTTAAAAGGAGTGTTTTTTATTTTTCACTCCTCAAAGCTTTCTTATTCATTTAAGCTTTCATTTTCATAATTATAAATTCCGTGAATTTTTTGTAAAGCATCATTACTTAATTGATTTACTTCCCAAACATTATCTACTTTGGAAGCTGTTATCTCTAAAGTATAGTCTATTGTATCCGTTGTATCTTTCATTTTATCTAATTTGTATTTAGTGAATTTAGAAGAATCATAAGCACCTTCATCATTTTTAAATTCATCGGCATTATCTGCTAAATAATTGTCGGCATCTTTCTGCACCTTATACAAATCATAGACAGTTAACTTGACACTTACTGTTGCTGTATCACCATCATATTCCTCATTAGTTATTTCATATTTTAAATCGCTATATTGTTTTTTAAGAATTTCTTTATATGTATCCTTTTGCTCATCATCTAATTCCTCACGATTAGCGACATAATCATCAAGTTCTTCCATAACAACATCACTATTATCAATATAACGGTCTAAATATTCTTCAACAGCTTTACTCGGTGTATTAGCAGGACCTATAGAGCAACCAGCTAAACCAAATAGCATAACAAAAGCAATAAAAACTTTTTTCATTAATCTTCTCTCCTTTTAACTTTAGTTTGTCTTTTTATTTTAAAATTATACATATTATGATAAACTAACAAATAGGAGCGTGATTTTAATGAAACGTTTATTATCAGGAATAAAACCAACAGGTGAATTAACTTTAGGAAACTATGTAGGAGCCATAAGACAATTTGTCGACATGCAAAAAGACTATGAATCTTTCATTTTTGTTGCTAACTTACACGCTATTACTGTTTACAATGACAAAGAAGAACTCCAAAAAAGAACTAGAGATTTAGTAGCCATTTATTTAGCATGTGGCCTAGACCCAGAAAAAACAACTATTTTCTTACAATCAGAAAATAATTATCATAATAATCTAGGTTGGGTTTTAGAGTGTAACACTTATATTGGCGAATTAAATCGTATGACCCAATTTAAAGATAAAAGTAAAAATAAAAGTGAAAATGCTATTACTTGTGGACTTTACACTTACCCTACTTTAATGGCTGCCGATATTATCATGTATGATGCTGATGTTGTTCCTGTCGGTATTGACCAAAAACAACATGTTGAATTAACTAGAGACATTGCTCAAAGATTTAATAAACGTTACGGTGATACCTTTGTAATTCCACAACCTATAATTCCCGAAACTGGGGAAAAAATATATGATTTACAAAACCCTACTAAAAAAATGAGTAAAACCGAAGAAAATCCTAAAGGTTGTATTGCCTTACTAGAAAATCCTGCTAGTGCTGCTAAAAAAATTATGGGTGCTGTAACTGATTCTGATAATAAAGTTATATTTGACCAAGAAAATAAACCAGGCATTTCCAATTTAATGACAATTTACAGTGTCTTAGCTAAAAAAACAATCAAAGAAGTAGAAATGGAATTTAAAGATAGCAATTATGGAACATTTAAAAAGGCTGTCGCTGATTGTGTTAGCAAATTTCTAACAGATTTACAACAAAAATATAATGACATTATAAATTCCGGAACTGTTGATAAAGTTTTAGATGATGGCATTAAAAAAGCTCGAGAAATAGCTCAAGCTAAAGTAGCAGAAGTATATCAAAAAGTTGGTCTAAGTAGATAGATGTTTATAAGATAATTCAATAATTTTTAAAAGTTTTAAGTGACTTTCTTGAAAGTCGCTTTTTATTAAGTCTAATAATTTAGTATGTATCTCTTCTAAATTGTTACTATCCTCATTAAAAATTTCATTATATAAATAACGTAACTTGGAAAAATTTTCTTCTTCATATAAAGAATTGATTTCTAAACTTAAAAAACGATTAGCTTCTCTTACTTGTCTTGTTTCTTCCTTTACTGCCAGTTTTTCCAATTTTTCATAATTTAGACTTTCCTTTTTTAAAGAATAAGATATTTCTAATAAATCAAGTTCTTCTTCTAAAAGCAAACTACTTCGGTAAATAGACTTTCCTTGACTATTAAATTCTAATAAAATAGAATTATTCTCATCCATAAATAAAGCCATATACATAATAGGTTCACTATTTGGTTCATAGCTTTCTGTTTTATTTTTAATTAGGTTTAAAAAATCTTGTTCAACTTGAATATTATAACTTAAAAATATTTTCAAATCTTTATTAGTTATTTTAAATACCGGGATTTTCTTTAAATGAATAATATTATCATTTTTATTCCATTCATAAAATTTAAAAGCTTCATCATCATTTAAATTTATTAACAAATCGTAAAAATAATTCATTTTTTTCCCACCTTTTTACAGATAAATATATGCAAAATATTCCTAAAAGGAAACTATTACACTCTATTCTCCTAATAATAAATTTACCATATTCCAAAAAACTATACCCCATAGATAACAAATTCAAATATAATATAATATATGCCAAACTCATAGAACATAAAAATATTCCTAATATAAACCCACACACTCTTGCCATTGTTTCACCCATATAATTTTATTTCTTAAATTTGTTTTTTATTATATAATTAATACTAGGTGATAATAATGGAAATAATAAAATATATAATCTTAGGAATTATTCAAGGAATAACTGAACCATTGCCCATTTCATCTAGTGGCCATCTTCTCGTGTTTCGTAATTTATTTAATACCAATATGTTTAATGATTTAAATTTTGAAATTGTAGTAAATTTTGCTTCATTTTTAGCAATTCTATTTATATTTAGAAAAGATATTTTAAACCTAATAAAAGGATTTTTTGGCTATCTTTTTGGCAAAAAAGAAAAAAGAAAAAGTTATGCATCTGCCTTTAAATACTGTATGTTAATTGTAATTAGTACAATCCCTACTGGTATTATTGGAATTCTTTTTAAAGATAAAATCGAAAGTGCTTTATCAACTCCTAAAATAGTGGGATTTGCCTTTTTAATCACCGCTTTAGCTTTATTTTTAATTAGAAATATTAAAGGAACTAAAGAGGATAAAGATATAACTTATGTAGATGCTATTTTAATCGGCTTACTGCAAGCTGTGGCTATATTCCCAGGCATTTCTCGTAGTGGTACAGTCCTAGTTGGTTGCCTACTTCGTAATTTTAAAAGAGATACGGCATTAAAATATACCTTTATTTTATACTTCCCCGTTAGTATTGCGACCTTTGGTTTAGGTGCTATCGATATTTTAAAAAATAATCAATTAGGTATCGTCTTACTCCCTTACTTAGCTGGATTTATGTGTTCCTTAATTGTTACCTACTTTGCTTATAAATGGTTAGCTAAAATAGTTAACAATGGCAAATTATGGAAATTTTCAATATATTGCTTATTAATGGGTTTATTTACTTTAATTTATTTCCGTTAAAAAAAGATAGTTTTCGCTATCTTTTTTATTTTTCCACGATCCAAGCATCTGCTATTGGTCTTGTCCGGTGAGCTCCCGTAGAATCATAGGGATTATTAATCCAACAAAATTCATCACTAAAACTATCGCTACATGGTGCATCAAATTCTTTTTGGGCTGTTTTTTTAGGTAACACCATAACTGATGAAGTACCACCATCTAAGTTAGCAGCATTAATGGCATGATACCTTTCCATAATTTCCACTAAATCTACCATATCGGCACCTTTAGTTCGAGTAGGATTAGAACTAATAACTAAAAGTAAAACAATTCCATCTTCTCTTTGGCCAATTGCACTACGTGCGGCATAGCCCCAGCCGCCATTACCACGAACAAAAGATGATTTTCCATTAACAATTAAGAAAGGTCCCCACGATACTGCATCACGTACACCCATAGCTATTGCTTCTTTAGCAGTTGTATTTTTTAAAAGGACTAAAACATCATCATTAGTAAAGCCAATCAAACCACCACCTTGATTGTAACTACTATACGTATTATCGGTAACAATCTCTCCTTCCGAAATTGTCACACTAGAAGGCATACCCCCAGAACTACTGTAATTAGGGTCATAAAACCCACCAGCATTAATTCCGAGTAAAGCATCATGGTCAGCAGCCATCTTCGTTACATATTGGCCACTAACGCCGAGCTTAGAAGTAACAGCAAGCTTAACTTTAGAAGGGTCATAAATAGCTGCTAAATAACCATCACACCCATTAACATCTAATTTAATAATTTTATAAGGCAAATTAATATCAACATCTAAAATCTCTTTATCATATTTATCCTTAAAATTTGTAGCTCGCTTTTTCGTAACCATCGAAGTATCGGTACTTTCGCCACTTTCAATTACTTTATTATTATCCATTACCTTTGCAATCTGTTCATCATTATAAAACCATTTACAGTAATACTGATGATTCATAGTTTGCATAGCCGTTGTAATTAACCAAGTGCGAAAACGTTCATTGGGTCCATAAAGTAAAAAGACAAAAAACATACAACCACCAATATAAATAGTAAGCAATGCCGTTAAAAGAATTTTAACCCCTAATTTTAACTTCTTAGTAAGAGCTTTCCTATTTTGAATAAAAGTTACTAAACAAATAATTAATCCTACCAATAACAAAGCATCACTAACAAATAAAATATAATGGATTAATCTCGTAATCAAATAATTCGAATTAAACCCTATAATCACTAAAACAGTTACAGTAGGAAATAGAAACAAACTAATTAAAAGACATCTAAAACTTATTTTCTTACTCCTTTTATTCATTACTTCCACCTCAATTTATTCTTGTTTATCTTCTATTTCTTTTTGGTCTAAATTAACACTACTAATAGAATCAAATCTTTTCGTAATCTTCTCTGTTGTAATATGGATATCTTTAACATCTTTTGTTACCGTATCAATACTTCTGGCAAGTTTATCCCATCTTAAACGATACTTGTCAAATTCAATACCTAATTTATTTAACTCTTCATGAATAACCTTAGCATACTTATCTCGCTCTAGATTTTTTAAAATCATTTGAATAATCGTCATTGTACTCATTAAAGTTGTTGGTGATGTTATCCACACTTTTTTACTATAAGCATAATTTAGTAAATCGGGGTGATAGGCATTTATCTCGGCAAAAATAGCTTCTGCAGGCAAGAACATAATTGCTTCTTCCGTTGTTTCACCTAAAACTATATATTTTGAACTAATCGCGTCGATATGACGTTTAACATCAGCTTTAAATAACTTCAACGCAGCATTTTGTTCTTCTTTAGATAAACTTCTATCAGTCATTTTTTGATAGTTTTCTAAAGGAAACTTAGAATCAATACAAATAGTTCCTAAAGGATTAGGAGCAAAAACTACGGCATCGGCTATAAAACCATTAGTTAACTTATATTGAATTTTATATATCCTATCATTTTTCTCTCCAAAAACACTACTTAAAATATAATTTAAATTAACTTCTCCAAATATACCTCTCGTCTTTTTATCAGTTAAAACACTTTGTAACCCAATTATTTCCGTAGAAAGCCCGTCAATTTTCTTTTGAGCTTCATCTATTTTCGAAAGTCTTTCTAAAATATTATTAAAAGTTTTATTAGTCTTTTCAAAATTTTGGTCAATTCTTTCATTTACTTTTTCATTAATCATTAATAACTTATTTTCAATCTTTTCATTAAGTTTTTCAAAGTCCTTATGTAAATAATCTGAAAAATCCAACTTAAAATCCCCGATTTCTTTAGTAATATCGGTTTCAAATTTACCAAGCTTTTCCACCATAGAATTAGAGCCACCTGATTTAATAATTAAAATAATAACTAATATAATTACGAGAACTAAAAGTCCTACTACCACATACTCCATAAGCACTCCTAATCTAATTTGAATTTATTATTAACAATTTTACTAATAATGTAAGCAATTAATAGTAGTATACCTACGCGCAAAAAGACTATAGGGTTTTGAAAACTTTCTAATAAAGAAACTCCTATATAGCCCCAAAAGTATACTAAAAATATTTTACCAATAATTAAAGCAAAAAGATACCTTTTATAACTCATTTTTGTAAGTCCCGCGGCAATATTAACTAAAAATGCTGGCGTAAATGGGATAGCCAAAATTACAACTAATTGCGAAAAATTAATTTTTTCTAAAGATTGCATAATTTGGTTGAGCTTCTGCTTTTTTTCGCGTTTCTTATCAAACCATTTTTTTACTTTTTTACGAAAAATACTAAAAGATATAAAACACCCTAAAACTGTAAAAAACCACGAAATAATAAATCCCATAACATTTCCAAAAGCCAAAAAGTTTAACGTAATAAAAGCTGACAATGGCAAAAACGGCAAAATAGATTCCACACAAATTAAAAGGCACCCTAAAATAGGCCCATAAATACCTAAGGCCTCTAAAATTATGTCAATATAATTGTTTAAAGTATTCATAAATGCCATAAGTCCTCACTTTAATAGTATATATAATTATTAAAAAAAAATCAAAAAAATAAAAAATCCTATCATATAAAAGTATATATAATAGGATTTCAACACTTGGTCATATAAATCATAACTGTTTATATGACATTATTATTATAAGTAATTTTTTATTAATTATACATTTTTCGACAAATTTATTTTAAAAAATCACTATAATAGCCCTTTAAAGGAGGAAAAAGCTAATGACTCAAGATAGTATTTTATGTTTCATTAATAAATTTCAAGAAATAAATGCCTTAGACTGGGTCCCAAGTGTTCGTAAAGGTCCTACCGGTGTTGGAGCAACCTTTGAATATTTAATGGGCAAAAATGAGGAAAATTTTGCAGTACCAGATTTTATGGGAATAGAAATTAAAACTAAAAGAGTTACTTCTTTATCATATGTTACTCTTTTTAATGCTACTCCAGATAGTCATATTATTATGGGAGCAAGACGTTTACTAAACCTATATGGCTATCCTGATAAAATAATAAAAGAGGCCAAGGTATTTCAAAACTCAATTTATGGTAGTCACTACACTTCAACTGGTTTTAAATACCGTTTCAAATTATTTGTCAATTATGAAAAAAAGAAAGTTTACTTGCAAGTATATGACCGTTATTTTAGGTTAATAGAAGAAAAAACTTATTGGACTTTTGAGATGCTTAGAGAAAAGTTAGAAAGAAAATTGCAATTTCTGGCAGTTGTGTCAGCAGAAAGTGAAATGCGCGGTGATGAAGAATATTTTAAATATACGAAATTTCATTTATATAAGTTAAAAGATTTTAATACATTTTTAAAATTAATGGAATTTGGTATTATTAGAGTAACATTTAAGATGGGTGTTTTTCGTGATGAAAAAAGATATGGTAATACCCATGACCGCGGTACTAGTTTTGATATTGATTTTAAAGAACTTGAATTGCTTTATGAAAAAATTATATAATTTGATTGATAAATAGTTTTTTTAGATTATCTAGGTTGTTTGGAAAAGGACTAAGGGGTCGCATTTTGGGCAAAATAAAAACTATCAATGTGATAGCTTATATTCTTAAATGGTCGAGAAGACAGGATTCGAACCTGCGACCCCTTGGTCCCAAACCAAGTGCACTACCAAACTGTGCTACTTCTCGCTAAATGGTGCGCCCTAAGGGAGTCGAACCCCTAACCTCTAGATCCGTAGTCTAGCGCTCTATCCAATTGAGCTAAGGGCGCCTACCCTATAGTGCACTTGGGTTTTCCAAATGCATACTTATTATATAGTTATTTCTTTTAAAAATCAACTATTTATCTTTATTTTATGTAAAGAAATTTAAAATAGACCAAAAGAAAAGGAGAAACTTTATTCTCCCACTCCATTATCTTTTAGCCAATTAATAAGTTCGTCATAACCAAGCTCACCAATTTTGCCATCAATCATTTCACCATCTTTATATAGGAAGACAGCTGGCGTATATCCATAGAACGAACCATAAGTATCAGTTTCACCGTTCATAGTATAACTCATATCTAGCTTACTTGTAAATTCTTCAAACTCATCACTTTTACTATCAACCTTTTCAATGTCTAAATAGACTGTTTTATACCCCAATTCTTTTTGAGCTTTTTGTAATGATGGTAAGAACGCTACACAATGGCTACAAGTTGACCTACCCATATAAACAACTTGAATATCTTCTCTTTTAAAGACATCATTTAACATTGTATCTAAATCAACACTCTCCATCATACTTACATCATATTCCGCAGTACTTTCCGTTGTAGTTTCTTCATCACTTGTAGTTGAGATATTTCCTTTACAAATTAATACAATGGTATTTAAACATAATAAAGCAATTATAATGTATAAACATGTAATTATTTTATTTTGATTTGCTTCTTTCACTTATTTTACCTCCTCGTAATAATTATAAAGCTTGCACTAAAAAAAGACAAGAAAATTATATTAGCATTAATATTTTAAAATAGTAATTAAAGCTTAGTTTCTTTCAAATAAATTTGTTAGCTATAGATAAAAATCCACACTATTTCTTTAATATATGTTCATAAATTTCTTGCTTTAAAATTTAATTCTAAACATAAAACAAACCTAGCATCTAACCAGGTTTGCTTAACTTTCAACATGGTGTCCTGTATGCGACTTGAACGCATGACCCTTTGATTAAAAGTCAAATGCTCTACCAACTGAGCTAACAGGACAAAATAAGATGGCTGCCTCGGCAAGGTTCGAACTTGCGGAATGTCAGAGTCAAAGTCTGATGCCTTACCACTTGGCTACGAGGCAATCACGTGGTGGAGGGAGCTGGATTTGAACCAACGAACCCGAAGGAACAGATTTACAGTCTGCCGCGTTTGACCACTTCGCTATCCCTCCACAAGTGGTGCCGACAGAGGGAGTCGAACCCCCAACCTACTGATTACAAGTCAGTTGCGCTGCCAGTTACGCTATGTCG
>CANQGF010000051.1 GCA_947601485.1 uncultured Bacilli bacterium | reverse complement strand
AAGTAAATGCAATACTTATTCTCATTGTAAATACAACCGATATATCAAAAATTGTATTTACTTTGAGAATTAAGAAAAGACTAAAGAAAAGCAAAAAATGCTTTTTTTTTATTTTTAATAGTGTTATAATTTTTTTATAGGAGGGATAAGATATGGAAACTATGGGAATTGCCCAAATAGTTGGTCTTGTAATTGTTATTGCATTAACTATTTTAGGCGGCGTTATGATAGCTTTAAAATCCAAAAAGTATACATTAGTTAAATGGATGGGTTTATTCATTTTTCTAGGTATAGGCTTAAGTTGGGTATTTAGTTTTGGCTTCTTTAATGGCGCTAGTTACTATGAGTATGGCATGGCTCAACGAGGACTTTCAGATATTGCAAATTACTTATATTATGCATTTAATTTTGCTAGTGATAAAGTAATTTTCTTATTAGCTCTTGGAGCTTTTTATGCTGTATTATCAAGAAGTAATGGTTATAAAAAATTAGTTAATACTTTAGCTAAGAATTTAAAGGGAAAGGAAATAACTTTTGTACTTGTATCGTCATTATTAATAACGATAATGACTTCAATCTATGTACAAAATTTTATACCACTTATCTTTGTACCATTCATTATTTCTGTTATTTTAGCTACTGGTTTAGATAAAATAACTGCCTTTTGTGCTACATTTGGTTCAATGTTAATTGGTATTTTAGGTCAAACTTATGGTGGCGAAGGTCTATCTTGGTTTGCTTATTATACATCTTTGTTTACTACAGTTAGTATAAAAACAGGATTAGTATATCGTGTTGTTGTTTTGGCATTAGCATTTTTATTATTCAATTTCTTTACTATCTTACATGCTAAAAAAGTGCTAAAGGATAATCAAAATAATGATTTACAAAGTGATCCTTATAAAGTAGAAGAAGTTGGTGAAGGTAAAGCTCATGTTGGAGGAATTGTCACTTTATTTGCTTTCATTTTTATCATTTCTATTTTAGGTTATGTTGGTTGGGAAGCTAACTTCAATATTACCTTATTTAGAGATTTAAATGAAAAAATAATGACATTTGCTCTAAAAGATTTACCTCTTATAGGTGGATATTTTGGTGATAAACTTGGCGCTATGACACCATTTAAAGCAATAATGGGTACATTATTTGGTGCGGGAAGTCAAGTAAATGGCGTATTAGGTACTTGGAGTTTAATGCATGGCTCAATGCTACTTGTTATAGCTACTGTCATTGTTAAATTTACAAGTAAGATAAAACTTAATGATTTCATAGCTGCATGTCTTGAAGGCATTAAAAAAATGATAATACCTTCTTTAGCAGTTCTTGGGGCATATATGATTATGGCTACTAATTATGAACCATATTCATCTGTTGTCTTTGGTTTTGTACCAACTATTATTCAAACTATCTTTAATGGAATATCTAAATTTAATCCATACCTAGTTTCAGCTGGAGCATTAATTGCCAATGCATTTAATCCTGATATGGGAATAACAGCATTTACCTTAATGGGTTACTTTACAAGTGCTTTTGCTAATAGTACAGAAATTATCTTTACAATTTTTACTACTATGTATGGTTTTGTAGCTTTATTTGTTCCATCAAGTGCTATTCTTGTGGCAGGTTTAAGTTATTTAGATATTGATTATAAAGATTGGCTAAAACATGCTTGGTTATTTATTTTAGGAATTCTTGTCATATTATTAGTTTTATTTACAATTATGACATATATTTAATAAAATAATTAATTAATAAATTAAAAAATCGTGTTTTCTTTGGAAAATGCGATTTTTTTTATATAATCTCTAGCTTTTAACAATAAATATGTTGACTTTAAAACACATTAATTGTAAAATAAAATTACAATACAAAGGTTGTAAAACGTTTAATAATAAAACATTTGGATAAGATAAATAAAGAAGGGACTATCATATGAAAAATAATTATATTAAAATAAGTTTAATTGTGTTAATAATATTAAGTGTGTTTGTAATAGTAAAACCAAATAAAATACAGGAAGTTAATATAATAAAAGAAGAAAAAGAGTATAGTAAATTTGCCATATATAAAGAAGAGACTTCGGGGGGGGGTACATATGTATTATCTAATGAACCGTCATTCCCAACCAAGGGATATTTATTAAATTTAGAAGAAACAAAATGTTATGATTATGAAGGGAAACCAGTAACAACAAGTGGATTATCACAAGCCAGTGATGGTAAGATAATAATTGAAACAAATGCAACAAAATATTGTGATTTGTATTTTACGAAAGATGATAAAGTACCAGTAGTAAGTGATTTTGCTATAACAGGAAAAGATGCAAGTGGAGAAGATTTAACAAATGGTTATACATATAATAATGAAGTAACATATAATGTAGAATGGAATGATACTGATGTAACTCATTACTGTTTAACTACCAGTGCTACAAGTTGTGATCAAACATGGGTAGAAACAGGTGGAGGACAAAGTATAACAGTAAAAAACAGTACATTTACAAGTACAGATGGAGCTCATACAATATATGTCTATTTAAAAGATAAAGCTCAAAATGTATCAAGTACCACAGATATATCAAAGAAAACAATAACAGTGGATAGAACTGCACCAAGTACACCAACATTTTCCATAATGGGTAAAACAACTGGAGGATCTAATCTAAATGGTGATTATAGTCAAGTAGTAGGAGTAGGAGTTACATTAACAATAGGTAGTGATATAAAAGATTATTGTATAACAACAAGTGCAACATGTTCTTCAACTGAATGGAAGAGTGCAACAACAACTCTAAATATGACCTTACCAAATACAGAAGGAAATAAAACATATAATGCATATGTAAGAGATAATGCGAATAATGTATCAGGGAAAGCAACAGATAGTATATTCTTAGATTTAAATAATCCAAGTGTAAGTAAAGTAACATATGTAAGTAAAGATACAAGTAGTATAACAGTCAAAGTAGAAGGAACAGATGGAAGTACAGGAAGTGGTATAGTCAAATATGAATGTAAAGCCACGACCCAAAATACATGGTTTACCCAAGTTGGAGATACATGTAAAGTAACAGGACTTAATGATGGAACAGAGTATACTATAGAAGGAAGAGTAACAGATGCATCAGGAAGAGTATCAACGAATAGTGTAAGTACAACTCAAAGTACAGAAGCAGCATATAGTTGTTCAGCAGGAGAAGAATTAGTACAAGATGTGGAGAAAGGGTCTTCCTCTGGAGGATACATATGTAAAGCTAGTGCATCAAGTAAAGGATGGTATGATACAAATACATATTATACATGTAGTGTTACCGGAGAAGATCAGTATACAAGTCGATCTAGCGCTAATAGCGCATGCCAAAAAACGACTAAAGGAAATTGTTCGCTTGTTGGCAAAACAGTAGAGTATGAAAAGTGTAAAGATGGAACGCAACCATCTTCGTCTGGGAGATGCACATATAAAGGAACGTACAGAGAAGTACAATCGTTTGCCTGTATGAAGTGTGATTGTTCCAGTTGGACTTACTTGGCTTGGAACGCGGACGGTTTGGACTGTCCCAATAAATATGATTGTGGTGGGATGAGAATCAGACGTCTAGTGTGTTCCTCGAACTACACCGATAAAGAAAAAAGTACTGACTATTTCTGGTATCCTAATTGTACGGATCTCATGAATAAGTTTAACACTAATCTCGGTGGGACTTGCTATATAGATGATTATGCCAGCGTTAAATCTACTAAGGAAACTTATAGCTGTAATATTAATAGTACCCAATATTCTTCGAGCAGCTCTTGTATTTCTGGATGCGTAAAAACGGAGGATATTGGAACGGTATCACCTCATTCGAATACGACATATAATTGTCCTTCCGGTTGGTCTACATACTCTGGAAGTGGAAGTTCCCTTCAATGTTATAGAGCAGCTGCTAAAGGATAAGATTTTGACAAGGGAAAGTCATAAAAACCATCATAAACTTAGTCTGGGAAAAGATATATTTGAAAGTATATCTTTTCTTTTTGGTGTGATTTTTTAAACAAATTTCATTCAAAAAGAAGGAAATCGGCACTCACGCGCGATATATATTAGTAGAGGGAGTAAAACTTCCTACTATTAAAAAGAAACGGAGGTGAGGTAAAATATGAAGACTGATACAAAAGAATTCTTTGGTTTAAGTTATGATCGAATATTTAAAGCAGCTATATTAAATAAAGAAAAAGATTATCGCTATTTAAATGAATTAGTAAGTGATATATTAGAAGAAGAAGTACATATAACAAAAGCTGAGGCTTATGAAGTAAAAGTATCAAGTACTATGGAAAGAGTAAAAATATTAGATATATTAGCAACAACACAAAAGGGTAAATTAGTAAATATAGAGTTAAATAAAGCCTTTGGCAAATCTATAAAAGAAAGAAATATATTTTATTATAATTCACTTATAACAAGAGAATATAAACATAAGAAAGAATATGAAGATATCAAAAAAATATTTCAAATAAATTTAAATTTCAATAAAATAGGCAAAGCACCAAAAGAAGAAATAAAATTATATAATTTAACATTAAACGAAATATATTATGATGACTATGAAATAATAGATGTAAATGTTTTAAATTATAAAAAAACATGGTATGATAGAAATATCAAAGGAGAAGAAGAACATATATATTTAACAGCATTAGAGGCAAATGAAGAAGAGTTAAAAAAACTAGGGGAAGTAAATGAGATAGTGAAGGAAGTTGGGATGAAAGTGTTTGAGTTAAATGAAGATGAAAAAATCATAGATCAAATGGAAAGAGAAAGAGATGCCGAGATAGTTTATCATAACGGATTAAAATATGCCAAAGAAGATGGATATAATGATGGCGTTAAAGTTGGTTATGATAATGGTATTAAAACTGGTTATGATAATGGCATTGAAACAATGGTCAAAAATTTACTAAAAGATGGATTCCCTTTAGAAGCTATAGCTAAAGCTGCTAATCTAACTGTAGAAGAAGTAGAAAAAATACAAAAATCTTCTTCTCGAAAATAAAACATATTTTTATAATGAAATTAATTAGGCCTTTTCTTTTGTTTATGTTTATATATAATCCTATTTTAAAAATATTAAATTTTAAAGATAAAAATGTTATTTTTTATGGATTTTAAATTACAAAAGAATTTATGTTTAAAAGTCAATTTTTCTACACCTTTACAAAAAATAATTGATATATTAAAATTTAATTGGTGATAGTATGCGTGAAGTAAAATCTAATAGTGTTTATAAACATTTTAAAGGTGACTTAATGAAAGTTGTGGGAGTGGCTAAAGATAGTGAAACTCTAAATAATTTAGTTGTTTATGAACATAATGGTGAATTATGGGTTAGAGATTATGAAATGTTTTTATCAAAAGTTGATAAAGATAAATATCCAAATGCTCATCAAGAATATCGTTTTGAAGAAGTTCAAGATAAAGATATTATTATTAAAAATAATATGAAAATTGAAGGATTAAGTAAGTATGCTACTCCTTATGAAAAAGGCATTAGATTAAAAGAAGAAAAAGAAGATTTTCGTCCTAGTTTCTATCGTGATATTGATAGAATTCTTTATACTTTATCATATTCTAGATATTTAGATAAAACCCAAGTTTTTACGCATAAAGAAAATGATCATTTAAGTAAAAGAATGACTCATGTTCAATATGTAAGTAAAATAGCGAGAACTATTGGGAGAGCTCTTAATTTAAATGAAGATTTAATCGAAGCGGCTGCCCTTGGTCATGATTTAGGCCATACTCCTTTTGGTCATGTTGGGGAAGCTATTTTAAATGAAATAAGTTTAAATAATAATGAAGGTTATTTTAATCATAATATTCAAAGTGTAAGAATACTTATGGATATTGAAAATTATGGTAATGGTGCTAATATTTCAGTTCCTGTTCTTGATGCTATAATGTGTCACAATGGAGAATTTGCTCTTGGCGAGTATCACCCCGAAGAAAAGTCTGTTTCTACCTTTTTAGAAGAATATCATAAATCTTACGAAGATAAAGAGATTCTTAAAACATTAAAACCTATGACTCTTGAAGGTTGTGTTGTAAGAATTAGTGATTTAATTGCTTATTTGGGAAGAGACATTGAAGATGGAATTCGTTTAGGTATTATAAATAAAAGCGATATTCCTACTAATATAACGAATATTTTAGGAAGTAGTAATAAAGAGATAATTAATACTATAATTAAAGATGTTATATATAATAGTTTAGATAAAAATTATATTAAATTAAGTGATAATATATATAAAGCGATTGTGGAACTTAAAAAATTTAATTATGAAAATATTTATAGTAAAGCATATAATAATGAAGAGTTAACACAAATAAAAGAAATGTTTAATAAGTTATTTAATAAGTATGTAGATGATTTAGAAAATAATAGAGAAGACTCAACAATAGTAAGTAATTATTTAAAATATATGAGTGATAATTATAAAAAGAGTAGCTATAAAAGAATAGCGATTGATTATTTAGCCGGAATGACTGATGAATATATTATTAAACAATACACTAAAGTGTTCAAAAACTCATAAAAAATACCAAATGTGTTATAATAATTTAGAGGTGTCTTAATGGAATATAAGAAGATAAATTGTGAATCATATAATATTCATACCATAGCAACTGATAAATTTAAAACAGCCAGAATGGAAATAATTTTTAGTTGTAATGTTGAAAAAGATAAAATGCAAGAATATACTTTTTTAAGTGATATTTTAACCGATTCATCAAAAGAATTTACGCGTAGAAAAGATATTGCCATTAGATTGGAAGAACTTTATAAAGCTATTTTTTATGGAACTACCAATAAAGTGGGTAATTTATTTACTATGTCATTTGTTTTAGAATTTATTGATCCTATTTATATTAATGATAAAAATTATTTTGAAGAAGTTTTATCTTTTCCTTTTAAGATAATTAGTAAGCCCAAAGTAGAAAATAATGAATTTGATTTAACTAACTTTAATATTGTTAAAAATAGGATGAAAGATGAAATTAAAAGTATTAAAGAATCTTCTGATAAATTAGCTATTCTTAATGCATTAAATAAAATGGATAGTGAAAGTCCTAGTTCTTTTAAAGTTATGGGAGATATTGAAGATTTAGCTAATATAACACCATCTACTTTATATAAAACTTATCAAGATATGTTTAAACATTTTAATTGTGATATTTTTATTATTGGTAACATTAATATGGATGAAGCTGTTAAAATAATTAAAAAAGAATTTAAGTGTCATGTAATTAAACTAAATCCACCAAAATTATTAGTTAATAATAATATCCGTAATAAACCTTTATTAGTTAAAGAAAAAGCTGATTTTGTTCAAAGTACTTTAGTAATGATTTATAATATTAAAGGTTTAGATAAAGATACAAAAAATGGTGCTTTTCATCTTTTCAATTATCTTTTTGGAGCGGGTGGTATTAGAGCAATGTTGTATCAAAAGTTAAGAGTAGATAATTCTTTATGTTATGGAGTTAAAAGCCTTTATTTAAAATATGATGAATTATTAATTATTGAAGTATCCCTTGATCAAAAAAATATTGATAAAGCTGAAAAATTAATTAAGAAAAGTGTTAAAGATATGGTAAATGGCAATTTTAAGGAAGAAGATGTAAGTGATGCAATAAAAAGCTTAACTTTTTCTCTTAAAATGGGTAGTGATAATAATGTTTCAATTCTAAATAATTATATTTTCCATCATTTTGATGAATTACCTTTAATAGATGAACGGATAAAAATGATTAAAAAAGTTACTAAAAGTGATTTAATTGAATGTGCTAAACACTTAAAATTAAATACTATTTATAGACAAATACCAAGTAATGCTGGAGGTGATGAAAGTGAAGGAAATTAACTTAAAAGGACTTAATGAAACAATTTATTATGATGAATGTAAAAATGGTTTGAAAGTTTATATGTGGGTTAAGAAAAACATGAATACCTTTTATGGCACTTTATCAGTAAAATATGGTTCTATTTATAATGAATTTAAAATAGGTAGTAAAACATATAAATTACCTAAAGGTGTTGCTCATTTTTTGGAACATGTTAAATTTAATGAAGATAAAGATACTACTGCTCATGATTTTTACTTTAAAACAGGGTGTGATACCAATGCTTTTACCACTTTTAACTATACTAATTATCAAGTTTTAGGAAGTGATGATGCCACTAAAAATATCATTCATCTACTTGATTTTGTTCAAAATGATTATTTTAGTAAAAGTATTGTTAGTAATGAAAAAGGTATTATAGTTGAAGAAGCAAATATGGGAATAGATGATCCCTATACAGTAATGCTTTTTAAACATTTAGATAATATTTTTAATGTTTCTGATTATAAATATATTATTACCGGAAATGCACCTGATATTAAAAATATAAATTTAGAAGATGTTAAGTTAGCTTTTGACACTTTTTATCATCCCCAAAATAGTTTTTTAGTTGTCACTGGTAATTTTAATCCTTATGAGTTAATGGAAGCAATTCATCAAAATCAAGATGGTAAAGAATTTCCTAAATATTTATATCCGGAAAGAGTTATTAAAAAAGAAAATAAAAAAGTAAATAAAAAATATGAAGAAATAGCCATTAATGTTACAAATAAAAAAATTAAAATAGGTATTAAAATACCTAAAAAATCATTAGATTTTAATGATTTAGAAACAAGAATTTATGCTAATTTGCTTTTAAAAGCTAATTTTGGTAATACTAGTGAATTTAAAGATAAGTTATTAGAGAAAGAACTTATTAATGGTTTAAATTATGTTTGTGATATATTTGATGGTTATGTAGTTATTATGTTTACCATAGATAGTAACTATGCCAAAGAAATAATTAGTTTATTTGATGAAAAATTAAATGATTTGTCTATTGATGAAAAAACATTTAATCGTATTAAAAATGCCAATATAGCTTCTTTGATTTTAGAATATGAAGATGTAGAAATTGTTAATTCCTCAATTCAAGAAGAAGTTTTAAATTATGGAAATGTTATTGATAATTTAAAAGAAGTTTATGAGAATTTAAGTTTTGGAAAACTTAATAAATTTATTAATGAACTTAATCTTAATGAAAGAAGTATTTTAGTTTTAAATCCTAAAGAGTAGTTAAATTACACATAAAAACTCGAGTTTTATCATTCGAGTTTTTAAAGTACTATTATTCTTTATTATCTCCATACATTTGACCTTTAGTTTCAAGTCCTAATAATCTTCCATATTCAAATATATACGATAAACTAAATAAGAATAATATTTCTACTAAATCATAAGTTTCAAATTCAATATTTAAATCTGTACTTAATAATAATTCAAATATACCTCCACCAATATTAGTCAAAATAATTATAATAATCATTTTCCAAGCTATTTTCTTTATTAAACTAACATTTTCTAAAGTAAATGGTGTTTCTCCTTTATTAATATTATCAAATAAAGTTTCTAAATGTTTAAATATTATAGATGTTAAAATAATTGTTACTAAAAGAAAGGCAAAACCTGTTTCAACATAACCAATTATTTTTGTTTTACTATTATTTTCAAAGATAGATATTGCTTTAGTGTTTAAAAATTCTTTATCGGCATCTAATAAAATAATTCCTTTATATTTTAAAACTAATTTATCATTTTTTTCAGTAATATTAATATTATGATCTTTTAAATTTAAAGTTAAATTATTATCATTTATTACAACTTTATTGATTAAATAAGGGGAAAAAGTTAAGATTAAGCAAAGAAAGGGAAGAGCAATATAACAAACAATTCTTCCTATTTTGGATATTATAGATATAATTTTACTTAAAACCTTCATTTTCTTTTGTTCTTCTTTTTTTAAACTTACAACTTTAGTTTTAACTTCGCTATCTAGTAAATCAATATCACTGATACTATCATTTACTAAATCATTAATTTTACAATGAAATATTTTGCATAATTCTAGTAAGTTATTCATAGTGGGATAAGCATCTCCTGTTTCCCATTTACTTACTGATTGTCTAGATACATTTACTTTTTCAGCTAAATCTTCTTGTGATAGTTTTTTTGAAATTCTTATTTTTTTTAAATTATCTCCAAATTTCATTTAAATATCTCCTTTTCAAATTACATTATATATTTGTATATATATTTAAACTATCAACTTTTAGTTGCATTTAAATTTTTATAATAAAAAAACTAGATACATAATCTAGTAATAATCATAATTGGTAGCGAGAGAGGGATTCGAACCCCCGACACTTCGGGTATGAACCGAATGCTCTAGCCAACTGAGCTATCTCGCCATCAGAACAATAATATACTATCATAAATATTTTTACTTTTCAAGCATATTTGACAAAACATAAAAATATAG
>CANQGF010000050.1 GCA_947601485.1 uncultured Bacilli bacterium | reverse complement strand
GGGGTGATATAGAAAAAATAGTAGTTGACTATTTAAGCCAATAACTACTATTTTACCCCGAAAAATTTTTTACACCCTATCCCAAGTTAAAGAATTGCAACATTGGCAATTATTTTGTATAATTATAGGGTAAGGATAGATAAAAATGGGGAAAAAAGATAATAAAAATGACAATAAAGAAATAAAAGATATAGTAATATCCTCTTTATCTTTTGTTTTTGGTACTTTTTGTTTAGCATTATGCTACAATTTATTTTTTGTTCCTAAAAATTTAGTTGTTGGCGGGGTATCAGGTCTTGGTATAATTGTTCAAAATTTATTTAATATAGATTCTCAAGTATTTATTTATATCGTTAATATAGGTTTACTTATAATTAGTTATCTATTTTTAGGAAAAGATGAAACTAAAAGAGTTGTATTAGGAACATTTTTATATCCTTTGTTTATTACTTTTACCCAACCTATTGCCTCTTTAATAGTTGATTATTTTAATTTTCATGAAATATTAGTAACTGTTTGTTTAGCAGGATTATTATATGGATTTAGTAATGGTCTTGTTTATAAATATGGATATTCAACGGGTGGTAGTGATGTTATTGTAAAATTGTTTCGCAAATATTTTCATATTAATGAAGGTAAAGGAGTATTAATATCTAACCTATTTATTATTTTAGTTGGTGGGCTAGTATTTGGTATTGATAATGCCGTATATGCCATTATTATTTTAGTTATTGAATCTATTTTAGTTGATAAAATTATGATAGGTATTTCTGATAGTAAAAAATTTATGATATATACAAAAGAGCCTAGAAAAATCAAAAAAATGATTGAAGATGAGTTCTATACTGGTTATACCATATTTCCTACTGTTGGTGGTTATTCTCATATCAGAGGAGTTATGATTATGTGTGTTATTAGTAATAGAGATGTTAATTTATTTAAAGAGAGAATTTTAGATATAGATGCTCATGCTTTCTTTGTAATTAGTGATTGTTATGAAGTTCAGGGAGGAATAAAAAGGTCAAATTTACCATTTATATAATATAGTATATTTGATATAATTAAATAGGAGTATAAAGATATGAAGTTTATTGAATTAAAAAATGTAACTAAAACTTATTCGACTGGGGTAACTGCTTTAGCTGATTTATCGGTAGAAATTGAAAAAGGTGAATTTGTTTTTGTTATTGGTCATACCGCTTGTGGTAAGTCAACATTTATTAAAATGTTATATAGAGAAGAAAAACCTACTAAAGGTAGTGTTGTTGTTGGGGGAGTAAATGTTGCTAAATTAAGAAATGGTAAAGTATATAAATTAAGAAGAAAAATTGGTGTTGTATTTCAAGATTTTAAATTGCTTCCTAAACTAACTGTCTATGAAAATGTAGCTTTTGCTCTTGAATGTTTAGGATTATCTTCTAAAGAGATTAGACCTAAAGTAATGAAAGCAATCGAAATAGTTGGCTTAAAAGAGAAAGTTAGAAGCTTTCCTTCTCAATTATCTGGTGGTGAACAACAAAGAGTATGTATAGCAAGAGCTATCGTTAATGAGCCTAAATTACTTATTTGTGATGAACCAACTGGAAATCTAGATCCTGATACTTCTAAAGATATAATGAAAGTAATTGATAATATTAATAAAGATTTAAAAACAACAGTTATTATGGCTACTCATGATAAAGAAATCGTTAATAGAATGAAGAAGAGAGTTTTATTAATTGAACATGGGGTTTTAACTGGTGATTACTTGAAAGGAAGTTATAAGTCTCATGAAGGTATTTAGAATTATTGGTCGTAGTTTTAGAGATGCTTTTAAAAGTGTTTTTCGTAATTTTAGTTTAAGTATGGCTTCCATTCTTTGCGCTACAATTACTCTTTTAGTAGTAGCGGTATCTTTAGTTATTGCTGGTAATGTAGAAGATGTAACTAAAAATTTAGAAAAAGAATTAACTATCGTAGTTTATTTAGAGAAAAATGCTACCACTGAAGATGCAGAATTTTTACAATCATCTATTGAAAGTATGAGTGATGTTGAAAGTGTAACATATAAAAGTAAAGAAGAATGGAAAAATGAAATGAGTGAATATGATTCTTCATATAGTAGTCTATTTGAAAACTATTCTGAAAATCCTTTACTCGATTCATTTGTAGTCTATGTTAAAAATGTTGATAGTTTAGATAAAGTAACAAATAATATTAAAGCTTTAGATAAAATTGAAAGTGCTAGTTATGGGAAAGATGCTGTAACTACTATTGTATCAGTCTTTGATTTAGTTGAAAAAGTAACTATAGTTGTAGTAATTGCCCTTATTTTTGTTACAGCGTGTTTAATTACTAATACAATTAAATTAACTATTTATTCAAGAAGAAACGAAATTGAAATTATGCGTTTAGTTGGAAGTAGTAATACGGCGATTAAAATGCCATTTGTTATTGAAGGGTTTGTTATTGGTTTACTTGGATCTATTATTCCTGTAATTGTCACAATTTATGGTTATATTATTGCTTATAATAGATTGAATGGTCATGTTATTGTTGACTTAATTACCCTTGCTAGTCCATATTATTTTGTCTTTTATATAGCTTTAATAATTATGGCTTTAGGATCTTTAATAGGTATGGTTGGAAGTCTTATGGCTGTTAGAAAGTATTTGAAGATATGATGAAAGAAATAAATAATGTATTAATAAGAATTATATTAGTTTTAGCTTTAGTATTTGCTACCATTTTTTCATCTTATGATGTTAAAGCAGCTTCTACGGGTAATGAAACATTAAAAGATTTAAAAAATCAATTAAGTGAATTAAAAGCTAAAAAGAAAGCTCAAGAAGATAAGAAAGATTTAACGGAAGCTCAAATTAAAGATTATCAAAAGAAAAGTGAAAATGCTCATTTAGAAATGATTAAAGCTCAAGAACAAGTTGAAGAAGTAAATAAAAATATTGAAAAAACTAATGCTGAAATAGAAGTTGTTAAAAAAGAAAGTGCTGAATTATTAGTCTTAAATCAAAAGACAGAGTCAGAAAATATTTATTTATCATATATTACGGGAGCATCTACTATGACAGAACTTATTATGCGTAGTGATATGATAGATATGCTTACTAATTATAATAATAGTAAGTTAAAAGAATTAGAATTATTAACTGAAAATAATAAAAAATTAAATAAATCATTAGAGGATTATCAAAAAGAATTAGAAGAAAAAAGAAAAGAATATGATGAACTTGCTGATAAATTAGGCGATGAACTCGCTAAAATAGATGAAAGTGCTGTTACTATTGATGAAGAAATTGAAAATACGGAAAGTTTAATTAAGTATTATCAAAATTATGGTTGTAAAGATAATGATATTTTATCAGTTTGTGTTGCCAGTCATAATCAAAATAATACGGGTTGGTTAAAACCTGTTCCTAAAGGTGTTATAACTAGTTTATTTGGTTATCGAGAAGCACCAACTCCAACTACTGGTAATAATCATACAGGTATTGATATCGGTGTTTCTGAAGGTACTGGAGTATATGCTGCCGCTAACGGTATAGTTGGGGCTATTGTTTTAAGATCATCTTGTGGTGGTAATAAAGTTTATATTTGGACAACTGTTAATGGTAAAAAATATACGTATGCATACTTGCATTTAAAAACTATTGATGTTAAAGTTGGCGATGAAGTAAATGTTAATCAAATTGTTGCCCATAGTGGTGGTAGAAGTTATGGTTATGATACTTGTACTACAGGGCCACACTTACACTTTGGTATTTCTGAAGGTCATTGGTTTGGGGCAGCTGGTGATTTAGCTTTATCTAAATTTAATTCATATTTAATAAATCCACCAGGATTCCCTGGATTAGGACAATGGTTCTATGGTAGATAAAAGGAATGCTTAAATTAGAGCATTCTTTTTTCATTCAAATTTACTTATTATATGTTTAGTGTTAAAATAGTCTATATAAAAAGGAATTAATGGTGAATTAATATGACATTTACAACTAGATTAAAAGAAGAAATTAGTAAATTAGATAATAATGAAATTGAAAAAAGAGCAATTATTGAAGGATTCTTAAGATATAATTCTAATATTAAAGATAAAATTACTATTACATTAGAAAATGCCTCTGTTACACGTTTTATTTATAAAATTATAAAAGAAACTTTTGAAGTAATGCCTAAAATAACAGTTAGAATTCAAAAAAGATTTCGCATTAAACAAATATATATTTTAGAAGTAAGTGAAAAAGTAGAATTTATTAAAGAAGCCATTAATTATGAAAAAAATCCTCTTTTAGCTCTTTTAGCGTGCGATGAAGAAAAAATTGCTTATTTAAAAGGAGCATTCCTTGGTGTTGGTAATGTTTCTAATCCTAAAACTAGTGGTTATCATTTAGAATTTATTTTAGATAAAGAAAAAGATGCTACTTATATCGAATCTTTACTTAATTATTTTAATTTAAATGCCAAAGTAATTGAACGAGGTTATAAATATATAACTTATATTAAAATGAGTGAATGTATAAGTGATTTAATCAAAATGTTTCGGGCAACTAATTCCTTATTTGAATTTGAAGATATTAGAATATATCGCGATCATAAAAATATGGTTAATCGTTTAAATAATTGTGAACTTGCTAATCAAGAAAAAATTATTAAAAAAGGATTAGATCAATTAAATGATATTGAATTTTTAGAAAGTAATAATTTAATTAATTTACTTGATGATAAATTAAAGTTAGTTATTACTTATCGGAAAAAATATCCTGAAGTATCATATCAAGAACTAGCAGATATAATTACTTTAGAAACAGATTATAAAGTAGGAAAGTCCGGTATTAATCATCATTTTAGAAAAATTAAGCAAATTAAAGAAAATTATTTAAATAAAGAAAAGGAAGATTAAAAATGGAAGTAACAAGTGTTACTATAGTAAGTACTAATTTAAATAAAAAGATATTAGATAAATATAGAGATTATCATGTAATAGATAATAGTTTTAAATTGGAAGAATTATTAAAGTATTCTAAAATAATTTTCTTTAATGTTTTTAATGATTTAGAAAAAGAAAAAATAAAAGATATTTATAATTATTTAGATAGTAATAAAATAAGTTATATAAATGTTACTAATAATATAGAAGAAGCCTTATTAACTAAATATTTAATCGTCTATGATAAAGAAAATATTTTAATTGAAGGACCAGTAATTGAAGTTTTAAAAAATGATAAATTATTAAAAAGAATTGGTTTATCATTACCATTTATTGTTGAATTATCATTATTATTAAAAGACTATGGTTTAGTTAATGAAATATTTCTAAATAAAGAAAGTTTAGCTGGTGCTTTATGGAAATAAGTAAGATTTTAAATGAAAATGAATTACTGGGGGTTATTAGTAATTATGATACCAGTTTTAAAATAGAGGGATATGTTAAAGATTTAAATGTTAAAAATATTTTGCAAGCTTTAAAGATGGTTTTACTAGATGATACTTATTTAGATAAAAAAATTGAAGATTTAACTTTAAATGAACAGTTTAAAATTGATTTAATGCTTAAAATTAATAAAGATATTATTATTGTTGGTAATTTATCAAAAGTTTTAAATTATAAAGATATTGAATATTTTAAAAAATTATTTTTAAAACTAAATAATGATTATCATAAAAAAATAGTAATTATTGATAGAGATGTTAAAGTATTCTTTAATTTAGTTAAAGATATGGTGGTTTTAAAAGATAAAAAAATAGTTTATGAAACAAAAGACTTCTTTGATAATGAATTATATCAATATACTAAAATACCTCCGATAATTGAATTTATTAAATATTTAAATAGTAAAAATATTAAGATTAATAAAACAGTAGATATTTATGAATTAATTAAAGATATTTATCGGAGTGTATCATGAAATTAATGCTTGTTATTAGTTATGATGGCTCTAAATTTAGTGGGTTTCAAAGGCAAAAGAATGTTAGAAATGTTCAGAAAGAGTTAGAAGAGTCTTTATCTAATATATATCATGAAGAAATACTCGTTAAGGGGGCTGGCAGAACTGATCGAGGAGTTCATGCTAAGTATCAAGTTGTTCATTTTGAAACTGATAAAAAAATAAATAATTTAAAAAAGAAATTAAATAAAATTCTTAAAGATATGAGAGTAAAAAAGGTAAGAAAAGTATCTGACTCTTTTCATGCTCGTCATAGTGTTAAAGAAAAAATATATTTATATAAAATAGATTTAAAAGGAACTAAAAATAGTAATTATTATTTAATTTATCCTTATAATCTTGATATTAAAAAAATGAAAGACGCTAGTAAAATATTTTTAGGAACACATGATTTTCGTAACTTTACGGCGGGTTCTAGAGATGATTATACCACTACAATTAAAAAGATTAAGATATATAAATTTAATAATATTCTATATTTAAAGTTTTATGGATATGGTTTTTTTAGATATATGGTCCGTAATTTAGTCGGGGCATTACTTGAAGTGGGTAAGAATAAATTAGATAATTCTACTCTTAAAAAGATGGTTGATTGTGAAATTATTAAACAATTACCAACCGTAAAAGCAAATGGCTTATATTTAGTAAAGATTAAATACTAAATATTCGTTAGATATTTATAAAAAATGTTCGATTTTGTTTGACAAAAAGGGGGTAATACCATATAATTTAGTATGGTACATTTTATTTATGGAGTTTATTAAGCCGTGGGAAAGTTTAATAAATAACATAAGGAAAGGTTAAAGAAATATGAAATCATTTATGCAAAAAAAAGAAACAGTTGAAAGAAATTGGTATGTAATTGATGCTGAAGGTAAAACTTTAGGTCGAGTTGCCACAAAAGCTGCACATCTTTTAAGTGGTAAACATAAACCAACTTATACTCCTTATGTTGATTGTGGAGATAACGTTATTGTTATTAACGCTGCAAAAGTTAAGTTAACTGGTAAAAAGTTAACAGATAAAAAATACTATAATCATTCAGGTTTTCCTGGTGGTTTAAGAGAAAGAACTGCCGAAGTTATGATTAATGAGTATCCTGAAGAAATGCTTGAAAGAGCTATTAAAGGAATGCTTCCACATAATAGATTAGGTAGAGCAATGGGTAAAAAGTTATATGTTTATAGAGATGGTACTCATAAACATGAAGCACAAAAACCAATTGCAGTAGAAATTGATTAGGAGGACTTATGGCAAATAAACAAGTATGGACCGCAACAGGTAGAAGAAAAAGTGCTGTTGCTCAAGTTAAATTAGTTGGTGGTACTGGTAAAATTACTATTAATGGTAGAGATGTTGATGAATATATGCCAGCTGCTACATTAGTAATGGATTTAAAACAACCTTTAGTAGCAACTGATAATGAAAATAGATTTGATATCGAAGTTAAAGTTAGTGGTGGTGGCTATGATGGTCAAACTGGTGCTATTAGACTTGGTATAACTAGAGCGTTACTTAAATTTGATGCTAATACAGATCAAACAAGAGAAGATAGCTATAGACATATTTTAAAAACGGCTGGATTTGTTACAAGAGATCCTAGAGTTAAAGAACGTAAAAAATATGGTTTAAAGAAAGCACGTCGTGCTCCACAATTTAGTAAACGTTAATATATTATTTCAAATGTTTCAAAAATCCGATTTTATCGGATTTTTTATTATGCAAATTATTTCGATGAAACAAAATAATTATCGAAAATTAAAAGTTATTTCGATAGAACGAAATAACTTTACAAAAAAGAATAAATGCTTTATAATGTTATTTAGGTGATATTTATGCTTATAAGGGAAAAGTATCTAAATGTTATTAGAGGTTTTTATGATTCTGATTTAATTAAAATATTAGTAGGTATAAGAAGATGTGGTAAATCAGTTATTTTAAATCAAATTATAGATGAATTAATAAAAGAAAAAAAGATTGATAATAATCATATAATTTTTATTAACTTTGAATTTATTGAATATGAAGAATTACAAGATTATAAAAAACTTAATAAATATATTAAAGAAAAAATAATTGATGATAAAAGATATTATTTATTTTTAGATGAGGTTCAAAACGTAGAAAATTTTGAAAAGGTAGTTAATTCTTTGCGAGCATCAATTAAAAACTTAAGCATCTTTTTAACTGGATCTAATAGTAAAATGTTATCAGATGAATTATCGTCAGTTTTATCTGGTAGATATGTTTTATTTAATATTAATCCTCTATCTTATAAAGAATATGTGTCTTTAACTAAAAAAGATGGAAATGATTTAAATACTTTTTGGGATTATGCTAAATGGGGTGGACTTCCTAATAGATGTGAATTTAAAAATGAAATAGATATAAAAAATTATCTTCACAGTGTATATGATTCTATAATATTAAGAGATGTTGTAAAAAGATTAAATTTAAAAGATACTATTCTTTTTGATATGATTTTACAATATTTGATTGAAACAATGGGACGAGAATTTTCATTTGATAATATTATAAATTATTTAAGTAAAAAAAATAAAAAAGTATCTAGTGAAACACTTTATAATTATATAGATGCTTTGTGTAGGACATTAATAATTAAAAAGGTATATAGATATGATGTTGCTGGTAAAGGGGTATTAAAAACATTAAATAAGTATTATGCAACTGATTTAGGAATTGCTCAAATTAAAAATAATAATCCGGAATTTAAAAATTATATTGTTTTAGAAAATATTGTTTATAATGAATTAATAAATAGAAACTATGAAGTATATATAGGTAAAACTAAAAATGGTGAAATAGACTTTTTAGCAAAAAAAGATGGTAATATTAAATATATTCAAGTAACTTATGAAATGGAAGGTAATGATAAGGCTATCGAAAGAGAATTTGGAACATATAAGTCTATCAATGATAATTATCCTAAATATGTTATTTCTCTTGATAAAAAAGATTTATCTCGTGATGGTATTATTCATCTAAATTTACTAAATTTTCTTCTAAATGATGATTTTTAATTTTTGCTATTGCTAAATAAAAAATATAATATTATAATTATTTTAACGTCTTATAAAGAGTGATGGAGGGACTAGCCCGAAGAAATCACACCAACCTATTTAATTAGGTGGTAACGCTAGATCTATAAGATAACTTTAAAAGCACTTTTTATGGATGTTTAGAAGGAATTGTTATGAAATTATTTACTAATGAAATTGTATTCAGGGGACATCCAGATAAAGTTTGTGATCAAATAAGTGATGCTATTTTAGACGAGTGTTTGAGACAAGATAAGTTTAGTCGTTGTGGAATTGAAGTAGTAGGCGGAAAAAGAAAAATATTTATAACTGGTGAAATTACAACAAAAGCCAAAATAGATGTTGAAAAAATAACTAAAAGAGTTTTAAAAGATGTTGGTTATGATACTAATTATGAAATTATCAATGATCTTGGTATGCAAAGTTTAGATATAGCAATGGGTACTAATGAAGATGTTTTAGGAGCAGGTGATAATGGCATGATGTTTGGTTATGCCACAAGAGATACTTTAGAATTACTCCCTACTGCTATGGTGATTTTACAAGAATTAAGTAGAAAATATGATGAATTAAGAAAGAATGACAAGAGATTTCTTCCGGATGGGAAGGCAGAAATAACAGGTATTTATGATGATGAAAATAAGTTAATAAAAATTAAAACATTTACTATTTGTTATCAAAATACGGAAGTGGATAGAAAGAATACTGATAATATAATTATAGATATTTGTAATTCTATATGTAATAAGTATAATATTGATGTTTTAAAATATTTGATTAACCCGACTGGTAAATTTAAAATTGGGGGTTTTATGGGTGATGCTGGTCTTACTGGAAGAAAAATAGTTGTTGATAGTTATGAAGGTTTTGCTCCCGTTGGTGGAGGGGCTTTTTCTGGTAAAGATCCAACTAAAGTAGATAGAAGTGGAGCCTATAAAGCAAGAGAGATAGCTAAAAGAATATTAATTACCAATGATAACTATAAATGGTGTAAGGTGCAATTATCTTATGCTATTGGAGTTACTAAACCATTAGCTATATATATTGAAACAAATATGGGTAATATAGATATACCAGAAAGTTTATATGAAGAATGTAAATTAGAAAATATAATAAATGACTTAAATTTAAGATATATATGTTATGAAGAAAAAGCAGCTTTTGGCCATTTTATAAATTAGTATTTAATAAAATTAAAATAATTATTGAATTTAATTTATTAATTATGATAAAATATTTGTAGGAGAACGTTATACGTTACCCTAGTGATTTTGCTAGCTTCTGCTAGCTATTTTTATTGTCAGAATTAGCAATGCTAAAACTTGAATAAAAATAATGATTAATAAAAAGTCTACTCGACTTTTATCTCTCATAAGCATCACTCCTTCCTAACTTCCAAAACCCCCTACACCTTGGTGTAAAAAGTTTTTGAATTTAGTAAGGTAACGCATAATAGCTCTCCTATATCTATTTAATCACAATAATTTTTATAATGTAAAGACCTAAACTAATTAAAAAAGACGATTGTATTACCAAATCTCTTAGAGATTTGGTAATACTTTTGTCATAATAATATTTAAAGGAATGAAATAAACTAAACTTTTTAACAGGATAAAAACATGAAAAATTTCAAAAAAACAATTTAGCCTAGGTAAAACCTAGGTTTGTTTAAGTTTAAATATAA
>CANQGF010000049.1 GCA_947601485.1 uncultured Bacilli bacterium | reverse complement strand
ATGAGTAATATCAAAATAAATATTTTTTTGATTATTAAAACCTTGATTTTCAATTTTCCAACGTCTTCGACCTAATACAATAACTTCTTTAATGTTATTATCATCGATAGAGATATTCGTGATATAAGGGAAAATTTTATCTGTATCATTGGGAGGAGATTTTTCAATGAATCTAACAATATTGAAAGTAAATTTTTTATATTTGTAATCATTAACAAGAAAATAATTATCATGAATAGAACCCTTGTCAATAGAAATAATACCATCAAAGTCTTGATTAACAGTTTTTAATTTATCAGATTTTAAACGAAAAATATAATCCCAATTGTTATCTAAGCAAAGTTTAATAAAAGGACCAGAGGCATAAAGGGAATCCGCAGTAATGATAAAATTTAATTTAGGGAAATTCTTTTTAATTCTAGAAGCCATCCTTTTAAAAGCGTTCATTTCGCAATCTTGCTTTTTTAAATTAATAACAGAAGGATTGGGATTTTCAATAAATTCAGAATCAAGAGAAATAACAAAAGAATCAAAAACAAGCTTTGCTTCTAAAACATGGTGTTCAAAAGTTTTAGAGCCATCCTTATAATGTTTAACTAAACAATGGTCACAATGTTTGTAGTTAAAAGTAACAAGACCAGTACCATCAATAAGTAATTGAAATTTACCATTATATCTAAATTTATCAAACATTTTAGAACGAATAAGAGAATAAACAATATATTTTTGAATTTTTCTTAATTCATCAATATTTAAATCATCAAAAATATCATTAATAGTATCATAATGAGGTAAGTCAGATAATTGTTCATTAATAATTTTAGATAAATTATAAATAGAATTATCATTATTGAATTTATTTGTCATAGAGTTCATAGAAGTAATCCCACATAACAAAGCAAACAGACGAGTAACACAAACAGCTTTCATACTATAAGTTATTTTACCTTTAACTCTGGCATCAGTAAGATTATCAAACATAATAAAAAGTCGTGGTAAGTACTTGTCAATAATATTATACAAAGTACATATCAACGACTTATCTTTCTTTAATTCTCTTTTTTCTTTCCTTGTCATCATATTAATCAACCACCTTTTCTATATTATACCAAAATTGGTTGATTGCGAAAAATTTTCACTCCTTAAAGCTGTGAATAAGCTTTTTTTATTGTCAAAAATCCTGATTAATGTTAAGATGAAGTTAAGGAGAGAAGTTTAATGGATAGTGATATTAGAAAAGCTTTAAGACCAATCAAAAAAGGTGCCGGTTTTATTGTAGAAACTTCAACAAAACCAGTTGCTCATATGACAGCAGCAATTGTATCTGCTCCAGTTGATGGGCTTAATAAGTTGTTAGTTGAAAAGATAAATAATCCTGATGTTTATAGTGGGGCAAGAGTAGGAAAAGCTAGTCAAAAAATGAAAAATTATTTTAAAGGCATACCTAAAAAGATGGGTGATAGCATTAGAAGGTTGTAGTTATGGAAGATTATAGTTTTGAAATTACAAATGCTTTAGGTGATAATGTTAATATGACTTGTCTTGCTACTGTGCATGATAACGATAATAATCAAGATTATCTAATTTATACGGATAATACTTTTGATGCTGAAGGAGACCCTCGTTTATTTATTTCTGAAGTTATTAAAAATGATGAGGGAATTACTTTAGAGCCAGTTGAAGATTATGAAGAAATAAATGCTATTACTAAGGAAATAGATAAAATATTAGCTAGTTATAATTAAAAAAATGTTGATTAGTTTTCAACATTTTTATTTTGGCTATTATCTTCTTCCGTAAGGATAGTAAGATAATTATTTTGCAAATAGACAATTTGATTATTATATTTTACTTTGGCCCACTGTTTATCAGTAGAGATACCTAAACGAACTAATTTGGTGTTAGCTTCAATTGTTCCCTGTGCTAAAGTTTCATTGTAATCGTTAAAATAGGCAACTGTTGAAGTAGTTATCACATTATCATTAGTTTCTTCAAATTCTAAAGTTTTTTTGGTTTCTTCTTTTTTCTCTTCTTTTTTAGGTTCTTCCTTTTTTATTTCAGGTTCTACAGCAGGAGCTTCAGCGGAATATTTAAAGTAAGCAATATTCATATCAACATTACCACTTATACCTGGAACACTACCTTTACTAGTGTGTTGCCACATTTGGTAAGTACCAGTATAATCAGTTTTGTCTGTATAATGAGCAAGCCAATATTTCATTCCGGCAAAACGAGAAGTTTCCCAGTTATTTAAATAAGCATTTTTACTAGCATACATCATTGGGGTATAGCCTTTACTTTTCACATAATTTAGGAAGGCTAGAGCATTATTAGTAATAACATTTTTACCTAAGTTAGCACAACGACCATTATAGAAGTTTTCAAAATCATAAACAACAGGATATGTTATTTTATATTTTTTAATTACTTCGACTGTAAAACGAGCTTCTTCTATAGCTTCGGCTTCTGAAATAGCAGCAGAGTAAAAATAAATACCTACTTTAATTCCATTTTTAATCGCATTAGTAATGTTTTGTTCAAAGTAAGGGTCTAGTAAAATTTCACCAGAACCATATCCTCTGTAGCCGCAACGAATAATAGCAAATTCAATTCCACTTTTGGCCACTTGTTTCCAATCAATGTTACCGTTCCATTTAGAAACATCAATACCAATCGAATTGCCACTTGTTTCATATAAAGATTTAGCTTCTTCCACGGTTGTTTCTTTGGCTTGCGTTAAGGAAGAATCGGTATAGTTTTTTTCAGTATCTTCTGTATCATTAACAGGGGCTTTTTTAATAACAATTGGTTTTTCTTCCACTGGTTCTTCTTCTTTTTCTTTTTCTACAACTTTGGGCTCCATATTATAGATAGTAAAAAAAGTAGCAGCATTTTCATAAACCGTTACGGGTTTAGGATTATGTTTTTTTATATAAACTATATAAGTTATTGAGGCGATTTCCATTGTTAAGGCAAAAGCTAATACGATTAAAATAAGTTGAATTTTATGTTTATCAAGCATTTTTTTTATTGTCGTTGTTTTCTTTTTCATAACATCACCTTATTTTAGACTTCATATTTATACTAACATACCTATTTAAGAAAACCAAGATTTTATTTTTGCCCAAAATGAGGATTTTAAAGGGTTATTTTGGGTTTGTAAATAAATATTTTCCCGCGCAATTTCATCACCCGCGATTTGCACCGATAAAAAGCCCACTAGGTTAGTTTTATTTTCTTGTGGCTTATTTAAATTAAGGGTAATTTTTACCTTATTTTTTTCTTCTTTACTTAACATAATGTTTACATCGTTTTTTAGATATAAGGTTTGATTGGGGTAGGCGGCATCTGTTATTTTATATTTTTGATGGTCAATAACTTTGACGAGTTGATATTTGGCAAAATATTCTTCATAAAGTTTTTGGTGATTAGTAAAATCATTGGGGTCATTTAAAGTGACAATAATTAATTTTTCTTTGTTTTTCTGGGCACTAGTTACTAAAGTTCGGCGTGCTTTTTGAGTAAATCCGGTTTTGCCACCCGTAGTATATTTATAACTTTTGAGTAATTTATTTTTATTTTGCCATACATAAGTTTTTTTGTTAGTTTTGGCTGTATAAGTTTTGGTTTGGGTAATTTCTCTAAAGGTTTTATTCTGCATAGCAGCTTGCATTAAAAGAGCCATGTCATAAGCTGTTGAGGTATTACCATTACCATCTTTTTCTTCAAGACCATGAGGATTATAAAAAATAGTATGTTCCATCCCTAGCTCCTGCGCTTTTTGGTTCATGAGTTTAACAAATTCTTTTTCACTAATACTAACACTTTCGGCAATAACTAAGGCCGCATCATTGCCACTTCTAAGCATTAGACCATATAGTAAATCTTTTAAAGTTATTTTTTCTCCAACTTCAATATAAATCGCCGAGCCATAAGCTTTTAAAACATTTTCCTTAACGGTTATCTTTTTATTTAAATTGCCATTTTCAATAGCTATTAAAGCGGTCATAATTTTGGTTGTACTAGCAATTAGTTTAGGCTTTTCCATATTTTTAGCAAATAAAACTCTTTTAGAATAGCCATCCATAACAATTGCACTTTCCGAAGATAAAGCTTGGACTTTTAAAGGCCAAAATAAGACTAAAACGAAAAAGAAAATTAATTTTTTATTCATTAATTATCACCAATATAACTATATCTATAATAAAGAGCATTTATGAATAGGGGATTTTTAATGGATAATCAAAAGAAATTATTACTTAAATTAAAAAAGGATATATGTTTAGGAGGCTTGATACGTCCGTTATTTGCTTTAAATGTTTTAAATCTTTTTAATGATGATAAATTAATTAGAAATGAAGCATTTATTTTTTTCTTTTTAACTAGTTATCTTTATTCTAAATATTTTAATTTAACTAATTATGTAAATAAATATTTCCATTTGCAAAATAATTATGATTTAAGTTTTTATGAAGATGAATTAACTTTACTTGGGATAGAGCCTAAAAAGATGTATAGATATTTAAAGAAAGTTAATATAATTTAAAAGGTGAGATGATGATTAATGTTATTTGGGGTGTAATGATTGCTATTGGCATTATTTATGGGTTATTATCGGGCAATATAAATGCTATTAACAATGAAATTATAACTAGTGGGAAAAAGGGTTTAGATATGATTTTAGAAATGCTTCCTATTTTAGTAATTTGGATGGGACTTATGAAAATAGCAGAGGATAGTGGACTTTTAAAGAAAATAGCTAATCTTTTTTATCCTCTATTAAGTAAGTTATTTCCAAGTGTACCTAAAGGGAATAAAGCTTTAGGATATATTGCTAGTAATGTGGCTGTAAATATGATGGGCTTAGGTTCAGCAGCAACTCCTTTTGGTTTAAAAGCAATGGAAGAATTGCAAGCTATTAATCCTCAAAAAGATAAAGCTAGTGAGGCGATGATTACTTTTTTAGTTTTAAATACAAGTGGGGTTACTTTAATTCCCACGACTGTTATTTCTTTGCGGATGTTAAATGGCAGTGCTAATCCAACGGAAATTATTTTGCCTGCAATATTAGCGACAGTTTGTGCTTCCATAGGAGGTTTAACTTTAGACTATCTTATTAGAAGGAGGCATAGATGAATAAAATTTCCATTGTTATAATTCCTTTAATTGTTCTTTTTATTGTGTTTTATGGTTATAAAAAGAAAGTTAATATTTATGAAGCTTTTTTAAGTGGTGCTAAAGAGGGTTTAGTGAGTACTTTTAATATTTTTCCTACTTTAATTGCGATGGTTTTTGCTATTAATATTTTTTTAAAAAGTAATTTTATTACTTTTGTTTTAGGTTTCTTAAAACCAATTTTTAAGTTTTTAAGTATTCCTTTAGAAATCTTACCAATGGCTTTATTACGTCCGATATCAGGTTCTTCCACTTTAGTAATTATGAGTAATTTATTTGAACAATTTGGACCAGATTCTTTTGTGGGAAGACTAGCCTCTATTTTACAAGGTTGTACGGATACAACTTTTTATGTTATGACTTTATATTTTGGTAGTATTAAGATTTTAAAAACTCGTTATGCTTTAAAAGTTGGGCTATTTGCTGATTTATGTGGAATTGTTGCGGCCTTTATCATCGCAAATTTATTTTTTTAGCTAAGTATGCTATAATACGCTTGCGAGGGAAAAGTATGGAAAGATTACAAAAAGTTATAGCTAGCAGTGGTTATACATCTAGAAGAAAAGCTGAAGAGCTAATTAAAGAAGGAAAAGTTAAAGTTAATGGTGAGCTTGTAAAAACTTTAGGAGTAAAAGTAAATCTTAGTGATGATATTGAAATTGCTGGTGTGCATTTGACAGCAGAGAAAAAAGAATATTATCTTTTAAATAAACCCCGTGGTGTTATTAGTAGTGCTCATGATGATAAGGGACGTAAGACGGTTGTCGACTTAATCGAAACAACGGCGCGCATATATCCTATTGGTAGACTTGATTATGATACAACTGGTTTAATTATTTTAACTAATGATGGCTCATTGGCCCAAAGACTTGCCCACCCAAAGGCTAAAGTTGAAAAAACTTATATAGCTAAATTAAATAAAATTTTAACTATGGAAGATTTTTATAAAATTAAAAATGGTCTTGTGATTGAAGGAAGAAAAGTAATACCAACTAGACTAAAAATTCGCAGCAAAGATAAAGAAAAAGAAACTTCTTTAATAGAAATAGCAATTGTAGAAGGACGTAATCATATTATTAAAAAATTATTTGCTTATTTAGGTTATGATGTTTTAAAACTAAAAAGAGAAAGCTATGATTTTTTAACTTTAGGTAATCTAAAATCAGGAGAGTATCGAACCCTTTCTTTAAAAGAAGTAAAAAAATTATATCGTTAAAAAAAGCACCGTTAGGTGTTTTTTAACTTTCCGCAGGAACTGTATCATTATTTTGAAAAGAACTATCTTCTTTTTCACTACTTTCATAAGCTTCATCAGTTTTAGCAAGTCTTATAGCTCCGGTTGGACAAGATTCAATAGCATCTTGTAGGTTTTCACTTTTTAAATTAGCATTAGAAATAACCTCAGAAAGACCATCACTATCAAAATCAAAATGTTCAGCATCAATACTGACACAAGCTCCACAACCAATGCATTTACTTTTTTCTACATCTAATACGTCCATAAATTTTCCTCCTTTTAAATAAAAATATCTTACTATTAATTTAATTATATACTATAGTTTACAATAATTGCAATCTTTAAGTTTAAAAAAAAAGGGAGATATGGTATCATTATACTGGAGTGGTTCACATGAATAGTAGGATGGATAAATATCATAATTCTTCTTTAGTTGGGAAAAGAACAGCTAAAAATGAAGAATTATATAAACAGGTTAATAAGCAAGCTTTACAAGATTTTAATGTCAATTCTAATGCCACAGTTTTAAGTGATAATGGAACTAGCATTGATTTAGATATGTTAAAAGATATGTTAGATAAAAAATATAAAGAAACTAATAAAAGAAAACCGTTAAATTTAGATTTACCTTTAGATGATGAACCAATTAATTTAGAACAAACAAAAGAATATGATATAAATGCTATTTTAGAAAAAGCCCGCGAAAATAAAACAATTGATTATGAAAAAGAAAGATTAAAAAAAGTTCGAGATACGCAATATGATATTCTTAAGAATTTAGATTTAACTAAAAAAGAAGAACCAGAAATAGAAGATGATACTCCTTCTAAAGAAGAAGAAAAATTAATGACCCTGATAAATACAATTACTTTAAATGAACAAAATAGCAAGAAAAATGATTTAGACCCTTTAGATTTATTTGAAGACTTAAGAGGTAATGAAAATACTCAAGTTATTGAGGGTTTAAAAGAAGAGATAGAAAAAACTAGTAATATTTCTAAACCAAAAGAAAAAGAAGATAAAGAAGAAAAAATTGATAATTCTTTTTATACAAAATCTTTAGGACTTTCTAAAAGTGATTTTGAAGATTTCCAAGATTTAGAAGATGATGTGAAACCACATAATGCTTTAATTATAGTGCTAACTATTATTATAATAATTGCTTTCTTATTTGGAATATTCTTATTTTTAAATATATACTTTGATTGGGGAATAATTTAATTTATTCTTTTTTCTTGCATAAAATTAATTATGAAATTAAAAAAGAAAATGAAAATTAAACGTTCTACTTATTTAGTTTTAATTTTACTATTAATTTTTAGTTTGTCTTTTTTAATGATTAGATACTTTAATAAAAAAATAACTCCCAAAATGCTTGATATTATGGAAACTAAGTTAACTAAATTAAGTAATGATGTAATAATGGATTCTTTTAATAATAAGTTGTTAGATAGTCATGATATTAAAGATATATTAAAGATTACTAAAAATAAAAATGAAGAAATAATTGCCGTTGATTTTGATTTAGAAAAAGCGTATCAAGTATCTTTAGATTTAACTAAAAATATTAAACAAAAATTAAAGAAATTACCAAATACTAAAATAGATAATGAATATTTATTAAAAGCTCAGGGACCTAATAGTTATATTGTTTTTCTGCCCGTAGGTCTTGCTAGCAATAATAGTTATTTAGCTAATTTAGGACCTAAAATTCCTGTTAGAGTAACTTTCATTGGTAATTTACTTACAGGTCTTAAAACAAAAGTAAAAGATTATGGTATTAATAGTGCTTTAATTGAAGTATATATAAAAATAGCTTTTAGTGAAGAAATTATTATTCCTTATGCTAGTAAAAAAATTAATATTAATAATCAAATTCTTTTATCTTCCCAAATAGTTGAAGGCATTGTTCCTAGTATTTATAATGGTCTTCTTGAGAATAATAGTTCTTTAATAAATGTTCCTTTAAACAGTTAAATATGGTATACTTAACTTGTAAGAAGGTGAGAATATGGTAGATGATGCTTTATTAAATGCGATAGCAAAATATATAGATAATAAAGAAGCTATTTCTTTTGATACAAACATCGTGCGTATTTTAATTCATATATATAATGAAATTGATTTTATTAATCCTTTCTTACTAAAAGATTATAGTCTAATAGATAAAAACCTTTTAAGATATGGTCTTCCTGAAGAGGAATTAGTTAAATTTAAAAATTCTTTTAATCGTTATATGGTAAATCAAAGTGAAGATGATTTTTTAACAATTTATAAAATTATTATGGATATGATTGCTTATAAATATAAAGATGATTTTATTACTAAAGAAGAAGTAGTAGAGTATGAAAATATTTTCTTTAAAGGGAAAAGTGTTAATGCTTTGAATAAATATTGGGATTCTACTTTATATAAGATTAATAATAAAATAAAATTTACAGAAGCTAGAGAAAATGTCTTTAATCCTTATGCTTATTATTTGCAAGGAAAGACAATGGCTGATATTAAAGAAATGTCTAATGAAAAACTATATCATTTAAATCGTAAAATTTTAAGAGAATATAACATTAAAGTTGATGATAAAAATATGATTAATAAATTAAATATAGCGATTAGTAAAGCAATGATGCCAAGAGGACAATTATCAACTGGTAATGGATTTGTAGATATTTTAATGTTTTTAAGTTTTGTAGCAACAGAGATTATGGTGGGAGCAATTATTGCTGTCCAAATGTTAGTGAGGTAAGCATGGAAAAGATATTATTAGAAGATAAGGAATATGAGCTTTTAAAAAATGTCGGGGAAGGTTTTGATTTAGAATTAATTAAAGAAAAATATACCGATTTCTTTGCTCCATATGATTATATAGTAGGAGACTTTGCTTATGGGAAAGTACGACTTAAAGGATTTTGTGAAAAGAATAATAAGCTTTATAAACCTTATAATGATAAGAATACCATTGAAAAATATATAGAAGACAAATGTGCTTATGGGTGTAAGTGGTTTGTATTAAAAAAAGTAGAAAATAGTTAACTATTTTGTTAGAATAATGGTTAGAGGTGTTATATGGAAAGTCTAAAATCAATATGGAATAATATGTCAGATATGAGTAAATCATTAATTAAAATTTTATTAGGAATAGTATGTGGTTTACTGGCATTATTTATGGTTGTTTTAATTGTTCGTCTTTTTAGAGGGGGAACAGATAACTATACGAAAATTGAAAATACTATGAAAAAAGCAGCTGAGAAATATTATAAAGATAATAAAGGAGAACTTCCAGAAATAGGAGAAGAAGCAACGGTAACTACGGAAGCTTTAGCTAATGGTGAATATATGAAACCTTTATCAGATTTTGTTAAAAAGAATATGACTTGTTCAGGTAATGTTACAGTTGTTAATAATAATCGCGATTATACCTATATTCCATATTTAGATTGTGAAGGTGATTACACCACTAAAGTTTTAGCTGATACAATTATTAGTAGTAATCCTTTAGTTGATGAAGGTTCAGGTTTATATTTAGATGAAGAAGATAATTATATATTTAGAGGAGAATATGTTAATAATTATGTAACTTTTGCAGAGTTAACATGGCGGGTTTTAAAAGTAGAAGCTGATGGTACAGTAAGATTATTTCTAACTACGCCAGTTAAAAAACATAAAAATAGTACATGGGATGACCGTTACAATACTGAACGTGAATCTAATGTCGGAATTAATGATTATTCTGTTAGTAGAGTAAGAGAAAAATTAAATATTATTTATAATGATGATAGTGTTTTTAGTGAAGAAGAAAAAGCTTTAATTAAACCGCAAATATTATGTGTCGGAGCGCGTAGTGAGGATAGTACTGATTTATCTGATGTCGAAGAGTGTTCTGATACAGTTGAAGGTGATTATTTAGGATTATTACAAGTTAATGAATATTTACAAGTTAGTATTGATGAGAATTGTGATTCTACTTTAAATCATAGTTGTTCAAATTATAATTTCTTAGCTGATATTGGTAAATCTTATTGGACAATAACACCAGTAGCTGAAGATACTTATCATAACTACCGCATATCAAAATATCCATTTGTAGCTAGAACAACAAGTACTTCAAATTTAATGTTTACTATTAATATTACTGGTAAAACAACAATTACTGATGGTGATGGTTCGAAGGAAAATCCTTATGTTATAAACGGGAAAAAAGCAAAAAAATAATTAAGAAGAGCAATCTTCTTTTTTTCTTTTTTCGTGCAAAAATGTCAACCACGAACTTTCCACTTTACAATAAACCGGGGGGGGGTATAATGGACTTAGATGT
>CANQGF010000048.1 GCA_947601485.1 uncultured Bacilli bacterium | reverse complement strand
AAACATAACCTTTATTTAGTTATGTTTCTTTCATACCCACCTTTTTTATTTTTGTCTAAATTTTGGGGTACAATTCAGTTCTAATATTTTTTTAAATTATCTAAAGTAAATAAAAATGAATAAAGCTAGAAGTAAGCAATAAATAGAGAAGTGCCATAATTTACCATTTTTAACAATATTACTTAACCATTTATAAGAAAAATAAGTAACTATTAAAGCTGCAAGCATTCCTACTAAATAAGGAAGAAGTAGGGAAGTATTAGTATTTACTAAATCTGGGGCTTTAAGTAACATTGTCCCAGCACTAACAGGGAAATATAACATAAAGGTATATTTTAAAGCATCTTCTCTTTTTAAATGACAAATAAGACAAGCTACTAAAACGGTACCACTTCGAGATATTCCTGGAATTATTGTAATAGCTTCAAATAAACCAATAATGATTGCATCTAAAAAGGTAATATCTTTACTTGTTTTTTCGCCTTTAATATTTCTAACTATAAATAACATTAAGGAAGTAAATAGAAAAGTAAAAGCTAGTAAATTAAGTGAATTAAAATGAGTCTCTAAATAGTCATTAAAAAGTAGACCAGCAATACCAGCAGGAATAGTACTAATAACTATTTTAATCGCATACATGAAACCATCTTTATAATTATCTTTCTTTTTACTAAAAATAAAACCAAAGAAATCTTTAATTAATTTAATAACATCTTTACGAAAAATAAATAAAATAGCTAAAAAAGAACCAAAATTTGAAATAATTTCAAAATTAAAAGAATTAAACATTTCTGTATTGAATAAATTTTTAAATAAAAAAATATGGCCACTAGATGATATAGGAAGTGGTTCTGTAATACCTTGAATAATGCCTAATATTAAGTATTTTATAAAATCCATAATCTAACCTCTTTCTTTTATAATTATATAATATTTTTTTTAAAATAGAAATAAAATATAATAGATAAATATGTTAAGAATGTTAATGTTTGTAATGGGATATTTATTTTGTGTGATTGGTTTATTTTTTATATTTTTATACTTAAATTTGTTTGTCATTGGGTATAGTTTTTTAGAATTTGTTTATTTTATTATTAGAAGTATTTACTGTGATTTGTTTTTTATTGGTTTAATATTCATCTTTTTAGCGATAAGGAGGACTTAACATGGATTATTATTATGATGTCTTATTAAATTTTCAAGATACTTATGCAATGTTTTATGAATGGGATAGTGAAGATAATATTGAATATATAAAAAAAATACCTTTAGTCCATATTGATCCCAATACTTTTATTCATTTTATAACTAAAAAAATAATAGTAGATCAAGAATTTTTAAAATTAATTGAAAATAAAACTAAATTAAAAGGTAATAATATTTTAAAATATGCTTGTATTTTTAGTGATAGTAAAAATAGTATAGCTTTAGAATTTAATGATGATGGGTTAGTTATTTCTAAAAGTAGTTTAATTTTAGAAGATGAACTTAATATTAATGAATTTATGTTTAATATTGCCATGCAAAAAATTAATTATAAAATAATCGGAGATAATATTATTAATACAGAAACAAGACAAGAATTAAAAATAAAAAAAATTCTTAAATTAGAAATTACTTCCATTTATGAAAAGAAAGAATATAGTAAATTAAAATTTTTATATTTAGAATGGTTTGATAATTTATTACCTACTATTGATGAAATGTATTATCATATGTTAGATAAATTAAAAAGTAAGTTAACTGAAAAAGAATATAATATTTATGAGATAATTAAACTATCTTATAATAATGTATAAATACTTAAATATATGACATACTACTTGTAGAAGGTGGATAATGAAAAAAGTTATAACAATTATATTTATAGCCATGTTATTTTGTGCTTGTGGTATGAGTAGTGCAAGAAGTGAAGTAGAAAATTATTTAAAAAAATACAAAACACTTAATAGTGAAGTTTTAGTTGATTTAGAAAAAGTAGTAAATAATGAAAATTTAACCAATAGTGATAAAGACAAATATCGAGATATTTTAAAAAAACAATATAAAGATTTACAATATGAAATATTAGATGAAGAATATGATGGAGATAATAGTTATGTAACTGTTAAAATAACTGTTTATGATTTATATAAAGCTCAAAAATACGCGAATAATTATTTAGCTAATCATAGTGAAGAATTTACAGGGATAAATGGTAATTATGATGAATTAAAATTTGCTTCTTATAAACTTGAACAAATGAAAGATATGACAGAAAGAGTTGATTATACCATTACTTTTAAAGTAACTAAAGAAAAAGATAAATATGTTGTAAGTCAACCAACAGAAAACGATTTAATGAAACTTCATGGAATTTATAATTATGAAGTTGACTAATTAAAATTATTTGTAGGATAAGAAACATATTGTTTATAATGTTCTACTTTTATTAAGTTATTAGGATTATTCTTAATAACTTTTTTTTGGTTAAATTGTTTCTTATCGATTAAAACTAATAAAAATAACATAAGTGTCATTAAATAAGTTGTTATTAAAACAATAAAAAATATATCGATAGAATCAAAATGTTTAGGCATTTAATTATTCCTCTTTCTTTAATTTATTACTATTATAGTATAAGAAATTTAATATGTAAACAAATGGAAATATATGTAAAATTAAAGGATATTTTGTCGGAATGATGGCTTTTTATGATAAAATGATATATGAAGGTAGGCATATATGAAAAATATTAAAATCAATCTTTTAATATATATGATTTTTGTTATTTTTCTATTCATAGTTGATATGAATTTTTGTTTTGCTGAAACTTTTATTGGTAAAATCAATGATGATGATGTTCATTTAAGAAAAGGACCAGGAACTAATTATGAAGTTATAAAAACATTGAGTGAAGGCTCTGAATTTAAATTAGTAAGTAAAGATTTAATAGAAAATGAAGAGGGGTGTGAAGAAGGTTGGTACCAACTTTATTATGAATCATCAAATAGTGGTTATGTTTGTAGTAAATATGTTTCGGTATCTGAAATAGTTTATCATGAAACCGCCACAACTGAATGTGAAAAAGCATTAGAAATAGCAGGTTTTCCTTCTAGTTATTGGCCAGGTTTATGTAAACTTAAAGAAGATCATCCATCATGGGATTTTGAGCCTATTTTTACGGGCCTTGATTTTAAAACAGCAGTAGATGCCGAAAGTGTTTGTGGTAAAAGTTATATTGCCTCAAGTAAGAAAGAAGATATTGATACCACTTGTAAAAATCCATATAGTAAAACATGGTATCCCGCTAGTGCTGCAGCTGTTTCTTATTATATGGATCCTCGAAATTTCTTTAGTGAAAATACAATTTTTCAATTTGAATATTTAAAATATAGTGAGACTTTAAAAGAAAAATATCCTTTAGCTATTCAAAATGTTTTAAAAAATGCTGAATTTTATAAATATCATTTAGGAGTTGGTAATGATTTAGGAGTTATTATTAATGAAGCTAGTTTAAATGCTAATGTTAGTCCTATTTTTATTTCGGGAAGAGTTTTGCAAGAACTAGGTAATAGTACTTCTTTGTATAATCTTTATAGTGGAGTATATGATGGTAATGAAGGCATATATAAAGGATATTATAATTTTTATAATTTTGGGGTATCTGATAGTTGTGCAACATCTTTGGGAACATCTGTCTGTGGGCTTCAGTACGCTGTAAGTAAAGGATGGAATAGTCCTTATAATGCTTTATATGGGGGAGCTAGTCAAATCGCATCTTCTTATATTGCCGTAGGTCAATATAGTGGTTATTTACAAAAATTTAATGTTTTTCCCACTGTTAGTAGTAAATTATATGGTCATCAATATATGACTAATATAGAAGCTCCATCAAGTGAAGCTAAAACAACATATAAATCTTATAGTAATATGGGTATTTTAGATAGCAGTTTTCTTTTCTATATTCCTGTTTATAGTAATATGGAAGAAAATGATTTTACAGAGGGTAGTGGTAATGGTGCCATTAATACACCGGATGAAGAAGTTAAAAGTGAAATTCCAATTAGTACCATTATTGTCTCAAGTGGTTATAAATATATGACTAATTATATTTCTGGTATTGGTCCAAATGTGAATGTTAAAACTGTTAAAGATAATATTGAATCAATCGCTGGTGCTAAAAGTGTAGTTATTAAAGATAGTAAAGATAATATTGTAGAAGATGGTTTAATTGGAACAGGTTATAAAGTAACGATTAATAATAATGAAGGAAGTGAAACTTTAACTGTAGTTGTTAAAGGTGATACTTCAGGTGATGGTATTATTAATGCTTTGGATTTACTTCAAGTGCAAAAGAATATATTAGCTACTTACAATTTAACTAATGAATATTATTTAGCGGGTGATACTTCAGGCGATGGCAAAATTAATGCCCTAGATTTATTACAAGTGCAAAAAAATATTCTAGGTACTTATGAAATAGAAGATTAGAAGGGAAAATAAATGAAGAAATTAAAATTATTAATTATAACATTATTGACATTATTTTTATTACCCAACATAGTAAATGCCGCGAGTGCTAGTGTAAGTATAACTTCAAGTGGGCAAATAGTTAAAGGAAATAAAGTAACAGTAACAGTTAAATTATCATCACAAGTAGCAATAGGTAGTTGGGAAATGCAACTTAATTATGATAAAAATTATTTGCAATTAACTTCATCAAATGCCGAAGGTGGCGGTAATTATATGGTAAATGCCACGACTAGTAAAGATGGTACTAAAAGTAAAAGCTATACATTCACTTTTAAAACCTTAAAAACAGGTTCAACAACGCTTTCCATAGGTAGTTTACTTGTTTATGATAATAATATGGATGAAATGGATGTAACAGCAAGTAAGAAAACGATTAAAATTATTACACAAGAAGAACTGGAAGCGAGTTATTCCAAAGATAATAATTTAAAAAGTTTAAGTGTAGAAGGTTATGAATTAAGTCCTTCATTTAATAAAGATACTCTAAATTATTCTATTAATGTTCCGGAAGGTACTACTAAAATTAAAGTTAACGCTACTGCTTCTGATAGTAAATCTCATATAAGCGGAGTTGGTGATATAGATGTAACATCAGGAATTAATACGGTAAATGTAGTTGTAAGAGCGGAAAATGGTAGTGAAAAAACTTATGTGATTTTAGTTAATGTCATTGATGAAAATCCTATTAACGTTACGATAGGAAATTTAAATTATACCGTTATTAAATTAAGAGATAATTATACATGTCCTTTATTATATGAAGAAAGTGAAGTTAAAATTAACGGTTTTGATGTTCCATCTTGTTATAATGAAAATGTTGGATATACTTTAGTTGGTTTAAAAAAAGATGATGGAACAGTTGAAAATTTCATTTATAATGATGGAAAATATACTAAATATGTAGAAACTATTGGAACCAGTTTAAAAGTTATTATTTTAAATTATGAAGAAGATTTAAAAGGTTTTAAAAAATATGAAGAGAAAATTGATGGCATAAATTATACTGTTTTTAAAGCTAGTGAAAATGCTAGTAATTATGTTGTATATGCTCAAAATATAGAAACTGGTAAAAAAGATTTTTATAATTATGATTCAATTAATAAAACTTTTAGTCTATATGATAATGAAGCTTTAGATAAACTTATTAAGTTAAATGAAACATATATTTATGTAATTATAATTTTTTTAGCAGGATTGCTTTTATCACTTATTTGTTTAATTAGTGGTTCTATTGTTAGAAAAAGAGAAAAAAATAAAGAGTCAAAAAAAGAAGAAAAGGAACCTAAAAAAAATAATGAAAAAGAGAATTTAAGTAAAGAAAAAAACAAAAAGAAAAAAGATAAATTAGTTGAAGAAGAAACTGTTAAAGAAGATAATAATGAAATTAAAGAAGTAGAAGATAAAAAGTCACAAGAAAAAGCTGAAGAAACTAAAGAATTTTATGATATTTTTGAAGATGATAAAATTAAGAAAAAGAAAAGTAAGTGAGATAAAGGGGAAGTATAAAATTTGTGTAAATTGACAAAATGTAAGTATAGAATAATTGACAATAAACAAGAAATTTTATAAAATTGGATTATAAAGAATATAGTTAAGGAGATAATTTTTATGGTAAAGAAAAGTTCATTATTTTTAACAATAATAGCAGTAGCTACATTAATAGTAGCAGTTATAGGAGCGTCATTTGCATATTTTTCATATGTAGGTGAGTCAACTTCTACATTAACAACAGTTACAGGTTCGATAGCTTCGACTGGATTAGTTTCAACTACTGGTGGTAAGGAGTTATCAATGACTTTAACAGCAAATCAAATGTCTTATGCTAATAGAGAAAAGACATATCATATTTCTGATACAGGAAGTATTACAATTACTGAAGATGGAACTCATCCAGTTGAAATTGCGACAATGGCTATAAGTGGTGGTGCTGCTGGTAAAAACTATGCATGTGATGGAACAATAACTATTGAGTTACCTGCTGATGGTAATACAATTAAAGATAATTTAACAGCTGGTGTATTTTATATTGCATTTTCAAAAGGTAATAATCCAACTTTAATTAATACTTTAGATACAGCTGAGATTGATTTACATGATGCACTAAATAGTGCTGTTACAAAGAACTTTAAATATACTTTAACATCTGGAGAAACTGCCACAACAAATACAACTTCTTTAAAAGCTGATGTATATTTCAAAAATACAACTGATAAGCAATTAGATATGGCTGGTAAATCTATTAAAGTAAATATAACTGTTAAAACGGTTGAATGTAATGTAGTTAATTAGATGTAGGTTAAACCTATATCTTTTTTATTGACATTTAATTTTTTTTTGCATATAATTTTAAATGTAAATTAAAGACCAAGAACAAGACAGGTAAATTAAATTAATTTTAAAGAGAGTTAGTGATTGGTGGAAACTAATAAAGAGATTTAATTTATATCACTTGGGAGTCGATTATTGGAAAAAAAGTATAATAATCCGGGTAATGACGTTAAACATATCAAGGTGAATTAAAGTTCATAAATAAAGGTGGTACCATGCAAAGATGCATCCTTTTGTTTATGAACTTTTTTTATAGAAAGAGGAGTATATAAATGGAAAAATTTGTAAGTCTTGATAACAGAAAAGTATCAGAGGTAGAAAAAAGCATTCGTGAAAAATGGTTAAAAGATAATATATTAGACAAATGTATTCAAAATAGGGACAATGATCCTTATTGGGTATTTTATGATGGACCCGCAACTGCGAATGGAATGCCAGGACTTCACCACATGGTATCTAAATTTCTAAAAGATAGTTTTTGTAAGTACAAAACAATGAAAGGTTATAAAGTATTAAGAAAAATAGGATGGGATACCCATGGTCTTCCCGTTGAAGTTCAAGTTGAGAAAAAGTTGGGCTTTAAAACTAAAAACGATATTGAAAAATATGGCATTAAAGAATTTAATGAAGAATGTCGGAATATTGTTTGGGAAAATGAAAAAGCATTTCGTGATTTAACAAATATTATGGGTCAATTTATTGATCTTGATAATCGCTATATTACTTATGACAATAATTATATTGAAACTGAATGGTGGATTTTAAAAAAATTCTTTGATGAAGGATTATTTTATGAAGGAAGTAAAATATTACCATATTGTCCTAGATGTGGAACAGGACTAGCCTCTCATGAAGTAGCTCAAGGATATCAAGAGGATACTGTCGAAACTGTTATTGTTCCAATGAAGAAAAAAGATGATGATGTTTACTTTCTAGTTTGGACAACAACCCCATGGACACTACTTTCTAATGTAGCCTTATGTGTTAATCCTAATGAAGAATATGTTTTAGTTAAATCTAAAGATTATAAATTTATTCTAGCTAAAGCTTTAGTCTCTAAAGTTTTAGGTAATGATTATGAAATTTTAGAAACATATTTAGGTAAAGATTTAGAATATACAGAATATGAACAATTATTATCTTTCTTAAAAGTTAATAAAAAAGCTTTCTTTGTTACTTGTGATAATTATGTAACCATGGAAGATGGTACAGGTATTGTACATATTGCTCCGGCTTTTGGTGCTGATGATGCGCTTGTTGGTAAAAATTATAATTTACCATATTTAAATCCAGTTGGTGATGATGGTTGTTATACTGAAGGTCCTTGGAAAGGTATGCTTGTTTTTGATGCCGATAAAGAAGTTATTTCTTATTTAAAAGAAAATGATAAATTATTTAAAAAGCAAAAAATGGTACATAATTATCCTCATTGCTGGCGTTGTAAATCACCACTTTTATATTATTCTAAACCATCATTTTATTTAGAAGTAACTAAATTAAAAGATAAAATTATTGAAAATAATAAGAGTGTTAATTGGTATCCATCTTTTGTTGGGGAAAAAAGATTTGGTAATTGGTTAGAGAATTTAAACGATTGGGCAATATCTAGAAGCCGTTACTGGGGAACACCACTTCCTTTATGGAGATGTGAATGTGGTCATGATGAAATGATTGGCTCAAGAGAAGAATTATGTGAAAAAGCTATAGAAAAAGTTGATATGACTATTGACTTACATCGACCATATGTTGATGATATTCATATTAAATGTCCTGTGTGTGGAAAAACGATGAATAGAGTAAAAGATGTTATTGATTGTTGGTTTGATTCAGGTGCGATGCCTTTTGCTCAATATCATTATCCATTTGAAAATAAAGAATTATTTGATAATCAATTTCCAGCTGACTTCATATGTGAGGGAATTGATCAAACAAGAGGATGGTTTTATTCACTTTTAGTTATTTCAACTTTTGTAAAAGGTGTATCACCTTATAAAAATGTTTTAGTTAATGAATTATTACTTGATAAAAATGGTCAAAAAATGCATAAGTCAAAGGGTAATGCGATTGAGCCATTTACAATTATGGAGAATTATGGTGCGGATACTGTAAGATGGTATATTCCTTATGTATCACCAGTATGGACACCACTTAAATTTGACGAAGATGGTTTAAAAGAAGTATATTCTAAATTCTTTAATCCTTTAAAAAATACTTATAATTTCTTTAGTATGTACGCTACTACTGATGAAATAAATATTTCCGAATGTCACATTCCTGTTAAAGATAGAGAAGAAATTGATAAATGGTTATTATCAAGATATAATAGTTTACTAAAAGTTGTTAGTGAAGGCTATGAAGAATACGATTTAAATAAAGTAGTTCGTAATGTTACTAGTTTTGTATCTGATGATTTATCTAACTGGTATATTAGAAGATGCCGTAATCGTTTCTGGGGTAGTACTTTAGATAATTCTAAAAAAGCAGTTTATATGACTACTTATGAAGTTTTAGTGGGATTATCCAAAATAATTGCTCCCGTTGTACCTTATATTAGTGAAGAAATTTATACTAAACTTACTCATAATTATTCAGTACATTTAGAAAACTATCCTGAATATGATGATAGTCTTATTGATCTTAAATTAGAAGAGAAAATGGATTTAGTTAGAAACTTAATTTCATTAGGAAGAATGATGAGGGAAGAAGCTAAAATAAAGGTAAGAACCCCATTAAAAGAAGCTATCATTGATGCATCAGTTTATGACAAAATAACTGATTTAATACCTTTAATTAAAGAAGAATTAAACGTTAAAGAAGTTTTAAGAGAAGAAGATTTAAATAAATATATGAATATTACTTTAAAACCTAATTATAAGGTAGTAGGTAAAATTTTTGGAGCTAAAATTAAAGAATTTGAAACCTTCTTACAAAACACTAATTTAGCTAATCTTAATGCTGGAGAAGTTCAATTTAATGATACTATTATTACTAATGAAATGTATGAAATTAAAATATCTAGTAAAGAAGGCTTTAATGTTGGTACTTTAAATAATTTATTTATTGTTTTAAATACTAATCTTACTGATGAGTTAATTAATGAAGGTCATGCAAGAGAATTTGTTTCCAAGATTCAAAATATGCGTAAAGAAAAAGGCTATGAAGTAAGTGATAGAATAATTATTTGTTATAATAGTGAAGATTTTATACCAGTTATTAATGAATTTATGGATTATATTAAAAATGAAACGTTAGCTATTGAAATAAAAGAAGCTGATGGTGGCGAAGAAGTAAATATTAATGGTATTAAAGTTTTAGTTAGTATTGAAAAAGTTAAATAATAGAAAGTCTTAATAATTAACACAAAAAAATAACTGATATTGATAAATAAAAATGGTATATTGATATGAATTTTAAGTTATTTTGTAAAAGGTTGCCTTATTTTGGGTTGCCTTTTTAAAAAATAGTGAAAGTAAAACAAAAGTTGCTTATTCAAGGTATTTGTATTTTATGAATATGTAGCGATATTTTTATCCGAATAGTTTTTATAGAACGAAAAAAGCAAAAAATTCGTTCTATAAAAAAACATAGAACGAAAAAAACAAAAAATTCGTTCTATAAAAAAAATATAGAGCAAAAAATTATAAAAATTGCTTTATGAAATTTTTTAAATCACATTTAATTAATAAAAACATTTCGTTTAAAATTATTGAAATCTATAATAGATATTAATTTTTATGTTTTATAAATAAAAATTAATAGAATTTATTATAGATTTTTATTTGGTTAATTTTTGAAAAGAATAATTATATTTTTTTAAATTTCTTTTTAATGTAATATTTTCGTCTTCTAAATAGGGAATAACGTCTTCTTTAATAGCCGATTGAGATTTTATTTGATCTGAATATTCTTCTTTCCTTTCCATAATTGTTTTTTTACTTAAGTTTAATATTTGGCAAAATTTTTCTGCTTCACTGGGATTGGCAATAGAGCATTTTAAAATATTTATATCAATTCCTGCTATAAAACATAAATAAGAATATAATTC